>CAMFLJ010000351.1 GCA_945957335.1 uncultured Actinomycetes bacterium
GCGCTCGAGTACTTGCGGCGCGGCCCGAGGATCAGCTCGAAGAACTCGGGCGGCAGCTCGTAGTGCTGCTCGTTGGCCGCCTCGGTGTCGACCGCGATCGGCGCCCGGCGCAGCTTCGCCACCAGGCGGCGGAAGCGTTCGCTGCGCTCCTC
The DNA here is from genome assembly GCA_945957335.1 of uncultured Actinomycetes bacterium. GTDB lineage: Bacteria > Actinomycetota > Acidimicrobiia > Acidimicrobiales > Acidimicrobilacustridaceae > CAMFLJ01. The sequence continues at coordinate 153 of CAMFLJ010000351.1, forward strand.
CTCGGTGCCGGCGCCCTCGCGGGCCACCCGACGGGCGATGCGGGCCCGGATGGCGGCGGAGAGCACCTGGTCCGGCACGACGTCGCGCTCGACGACCTTCAGGTACCAGGGATCCATGCCCGCGAGTGTGTCGGTGCGGCGGGGGCGGCGTCGGGTCGGGCGGGGCCTAGGGTTTCCCCCGCATGGCCAAGCCCCGCAAGCCCGCCGCCCGGGCCACCACCTCCTCGACGACACCCGCCACCACCCGGGCGGTGCGCCGCCGGCTCTGGTCGATCGCGGCCATCTGGCTCTTCATCGTCGTGTTCCTCGTCGGCCCGGCCCTGCTCGGCAACTGGCTCTTCATCGTCCCGGCCGTCGGCTTCGCCATCGCGGCGGTGGCCACGATGCGCCTGGCCCGCAACCCCCAGGGCCCCGATGCCGAGGTGCTCGAGCCCGGCGCCCTGAAGGCGGCCACCCGCGCCGCGCCTGTCGAGGTGCACGGCTCGTGGTCCGCCGGCGGTGCGGTGCGGGCCGGCGCCGCCTCCAAGGGCCTGCTGCGCTTCGGCGACCGGCGGGTGTCGTTCGAGACCGACCAGGGCGAGATCACCTTCGACACGCCGGTCAACAAGGTGCGCATGGCGGCGGTGCCCGGGTTCTGGCGCCCTCAGCTCGACCTCGACATCGGCGACATCACCCACACGATCCGCTTCTACCCCCTGTGGGACCTCGGCGCGACGGTCGTGGGGCCGGTGGTCGCGGGCGAGTGGTACGACCAGCTGCGCGACCTCGGGGCCAAGTAGCCGACATGGCCCGTCGACCCCCCGCCGAGAGGCCGCCCGACCCCACCCCGGTGCGCTCCAAGGCGCGGCTGCGCCGCATGGCGGTGCTGCTCGTCTGGTGGGCGGTGGCGCTGATCGGGCTGTTCTGGCTCGTCATCGGCGGTCCGCTGCTGATCCTGCTCCCCGTCGGGCTCGTCGCCGTGCTCGTCGTGGCCAACACCATCGTCATCGTCCGCCGCACCGGGCCCGAGGAGACCGCCCTCGAGGCCGGTCGCCTCGAGGAGGCCGACCGGTCACGCGGCGACGGCGTGGCGGTCTGGGCCACCCGGGCGCCGCGCGCCCGCTCCGAGCGCGGCCGCCGCACCGGCACCCTCGCCTACGAGGGCCGGCGCCTCTCGTTCACCGTCGACCCGCTCCCCGACGCCAAGGCCGACGACGACCCCCTCGGTGGCCTCGTCGTGCTCGACGCCCCCGTCGACGAGGTCGAGCTGGGCCGGCGCCCGAGCCTGATGCGCCCGGCGCTGGTCGTCAGCCACGCCGGCACCACCCACGTGCTCGACCTGTCCCCCGGCTTCGACCTCGGGGCCGGCGCGGTCGGGGCGGTCGTCACCCAGGCGTGGTGGGACCAGCTGGCCGAGCGCGGCGCCCGTGCCACCATGGCCCCATGACCGCCCCCGACGCCGACCAGGCCCTGCTCGACGAGGCCGTCGCCATCGCCCGGGCCGCCGGGGAGCTCACCCTCGGCTGGTTCGACCGCACCGACCTGCTCGTCCACACCAAGGACGACGGCACGCCGGTCACCGAGGCCGATCGCGCCGCCGAGCGCCTCGTGCGCGAGCGCCTGGCCGCCAGCCACCCCGACGACGCCATCGTCGGTGAGGAGGAGGCCGACGTCGTCGGCACCACCGGCCGGTCCTGGGTGGTCGACCCGATCGACGGCACCAAGGCCTTCACCCGCGGTGTGCCGCTCTACTCCACGCTGCTGGCGGTCCTCGACGAGCACGGCCCGCTCGTCGGCGTGATCGACCTGCCCGCCCTCGGCACCACGGTCTACGCCGGACGGGGCCTCGGCTGCTTCCGGGACGGGCGCCCGGTGCGGGTCAGCGACCGCACCGACCCCACCGAGGCCGTGCTCTCGACCAGCGGCTACTCCTGGTGGCCTGAGCCCGCGCTGCTCGGCGTGAAGCGGGCGGGCTACCAGCTGCGCACCTGGGGCGACGGCTACGGCTACGCCATGGTCGCCTGTGGCGGCATCGAGGCCATGGTCGATCCCGAGGTCTCGCTCTGGGACATCGCCGCCATGCCCGTGATCATCGGCGAGGCCGGCGGCCGGGTCTCCACCCTCGAGGGCACCGACCCCGTGCTCGAACCGGGCCGCGGCACGTCGTTCGTGGCCACCAACGGCCACGTCCACGACGACATCGTCTCGGCCCTCGGCGCCACCGGGGCCTGAGCCCCCGCCGGTCCGCCACCACCACGGATCGCTACGCTTCGCAACGACCTCGGCACCCCGGTGCCGGTCCCTGCACGGGAACCATCCGCCGCACCGGAGCGACCTCCATCCAGATGCCCGCCTCGCCCTCCCCAACCACCCGGCTGCGACGCGCCTCCGCGCGTGGCCTGGCCGCGGTCGCGGTGCTCGTGCTGGTGCTCGTCACCGGCACCGGGGTGGCCTCGGCCCACGCCAGCCTCGTCTCGACCAACCCGGTCGACGGCCAGAGCGTGCCCACGCCGCCCCAGCTGGTCACCGCCACCTTCTCCGAGGGCGTGAGCCTCGAGAGCGGCGGCGGCCTCAGCGTGCGCAACCGCGCCGGTGACCAGGTCGACCAGGGCAACAGCTCGGCTCAGGCCAACACGGTGGAGGTCACCCTCCCCAGCGACCTCCCCGACGGCACGTACATCGCCACCTACCGGGTCGTGTCCGCCGACGGGCACCCGGTCAGCGGGTCGTGGATCTTCGGCATCGGCAACGGCCCGGTCGACCTGTCCGCCACCAGCTCCACCGGCGACGCACCGTGGGAGCTCGCCGGCGCGATCGCCCGGTTCGTCACCTACCTCAGCGCCCTGCTGGCCGCCGGCGTGGCGTTCTTCCTCGCGTTCCTCCACGACCAGCGCGCCGACCGCTGGAAGCTCGTGCCCGTCGTGCGCATCGCCGCGATCGTCGGGCTCTTCGCGGTCGTGGCCACGATCATCGTGCAAGCCGCGCTCCTCACCGGCAACGGCATCAGCGCGGCCACCAACGGCACCGTGCTGCGCAGCGTGCTCACCGATCGCCTCGGCTGGTCATCCGCGGTGCTGCTGATCGGCCTGGCCGCGGTGCACCTCTCCACCGACACCAACAAGCTGATCGTCGCCCAGGTCCTGGCCTTCTACGGGGGCCTGGCCGTCACGATCTCCTTCGCCCTCTACGGCCACGACACCGAGGCACCCAACCGGTGGCTCGTGATCGGCTCCGACGTCGTCCACGTCACCGCCGCCGCGGTGTGGCTGGGCGGGCTGGCCGGTCTGTTCCTCGTCCTGCGCCGCCGGGCGCCCCACCCCGTGCGCTCGACGGCTTCCATCGTCGGGCGCTTCTCCACCGCGGCGGCCATCAGCGTGGCGTTCCTGGCGGCCGCCGGCCTGGCCATGGCCTGGGTCGAGGTCGGCTCGCTCAGCGGGCTCTGGAGCACCACCTACGGGCGCCTCGTGCTGGTGAAGGTGGCCATCACTCTCGGTGTGGTCGTCATGGCGGCCTACAACCGGTTCCGGCTGATCCCCGCCATCACCGAGGGCGCCGCCGCCGACCCCGACGACGACCCCGACGACGAGCGCGTCGTCACCATCCCCGCCTCGTCCACCGTCGCCGCGTCCTC
>CAMFLJ010000352.1 GCA_945957335.1 uncultured Actinomycetes bacterium
CCCGACGAGGTGTCGCTGGTCAGCTTGGCCTCGGCCTCGGCGAGGGTGGTCTCGGCATCGGCGACCGCGGCCTCGAGCTCGGCCGAGTCGATGGTGGCGAGCACCTCGCCGGCCGTCACAACCTGGCCGGCGGTGACGTTCACCGCGGTCACGGTGCCCGACGACGAGAACGAGGCGTCCTGCGAGTCGGCGACGGCGACGGTGCCCGTCGAGGTCACCGACTGGTCCATCGAGCCCTGGGTCACCTGCACGGTCTGGCTCCCGAACCCGGCGGCGGCCGACGACGAGGAGCCGGTGAAGGTGTTGAACGCCCACCAGCCGCCCAGGGCGAGGACGACCACGAGGGGGAGGAGGATGAAGGGGCGGGCCGCGAGCCAGCGGCCCGCCCCCTTCAGCGTGACCACCGGGTCAGTTCCCGGTGGCCGCGCCGGTCGAGCCCGACGCACCCGAGGGGGGCCCGCCGGTGCCACCACCGAAGCCCATGTCGCCGACCTGGACGCGGGTGGCGGCCACGGTCGAGTCGGTGGTCGTGCCGGTGACGTTCACCGTGTCGCCGACCTTCAGGTCGGAGACCGAGATGGTCCTGGCCACGGTGACGGTCGTGTCGGAGGCGAGGGTGACGGTGTAGGTCGTGCCGTCGGAGCCCTCGACGGTGAGCGTGTCACCGGAGACGGCCTTCACGGTGCCGACCGTGCCCATCCCACCCTGGCCACCCGGACCGCCCTGGCCGGCGGTCGATCCGTCGGGAGCGGTCATGCCGTCGGGCGGGGTCATGCCCTCGGGCAGCTCGCCGCCCTGGGGCATCTCGCCACCGCTCGGGGGCGTGCCGCCGCCGCCGGCGCCGAGCGCCGAGGCGGCCTGGGTGCCGAGGTCGTGCACCTCGACGGCCGAGATCTCGGTGCCCGACGTGGTGCCCTCGACCCGCACGGTGTCACCCACCGCGATGTCGGAGGCCGTGCCGGTGACGGTCTCGGTCACGACGGTGTCCGAGCTGGTGGTGACCGTCACCGTCGAGGTCGACGTGGAACCGGACGAGGTCGAGCCGGGCTGGCCCATCTGCTGGGCGGTGACGGTGATGGTCGAGCCGTCGATCGAGGCGATCGTGCCGCGGGTGCCCATGCCCCCGGGGAAGCCGCCCTGGCCCTGGCCGGCGGCGCCGGAGGCCCCGGACTGGGTGCCACCGGTGGCGGCCGCGGCGGTGGAGGTCGAGCCGCTGTCGCCGGTGCGGGTGAGGACCACACCACCGATGAGGCCGAGCACGGCGGCGGCGCCGGCGGCGGCGATCCACGTCTTCGCCGTCGCCTTGCGGGCGGGCGGCTGCGGCGGCTCGGCCGGGGGGACCGGGGCCTGCGCGTAGGGCGAGGGGTCTGAGGGTTCGGGGGTCCAGGAGGGGGGCGGGACGTCGGCCATCGGAGGCACCTTCTTCGTGGGGAGGCGCCAACCGGTGGCGCTCGCTGTGATGTCGATGGTGCGGGCCCGACGTTGGGCGCCGATCGGCTGGCGATGTGGACTCCCTGTGAATCGCGCGCCCCACCCGACCCGTGGCTCGCTTCGCGCCCCTGGAGGGGCCGGGATCGAGCCATGGGTCGCCGGCACCCAGCCCGGTGGCTCGTTTCGCGCCCCTGGAGGGGCCGGGATCGAGCCATGCGCCGTATGGGGGGTGCGAGACTCGGGGCGTGGCGGCGGAGCGACCCGAGGTGGCGTGGGCGTACGTGGGCACCGACGCCGAGCGGCGCCGGGCCACCGGCGTGCTCGCCGTGCTGTGGGCGGTCGCCGTGGCCCGGTTCGCGCTCATCGTCGGCTTCCTCGCCGCGCTGGTGTCGCTCGGCGGGTTGATGGCCTACGGGCTGTGGATCGCCAAGGACTCCGGCGGGGTGATGCCCGGATGGTGGGACTGGGCCGTCCTGATCGCCGCGGTGGCCGGGCTCGTCGTCGGTGCCGTGGTGTCGCTGTTCGTCATCCCGTTCCGGCGCTGGCGCTTCCAGCAGCGCGTGCTCGACGAGAGCGGCGCGAAGCAGATCGTCGGGCCGGCCGCGGCGGTTGTGGCCGACCTGCTCGAGGGCCTCTCGATCGCCGCCGGCTGCGAGGTGCCGCGCGTGCTGCGGTGCCCGTCTCCGGCGCTCAACGCCTTCGCGGTGGGCACCGAGGTCGACGACGCCGCGCTCGTCCTCACCGACGGTGTGCTCGCCCTGCCCCGGCGCCAGCTCGAGGCGGTGCTGGCCTACGAGCTCGGCCTCATCGCCGGTGGCGAGGTGCGGCTCACCACGTGGATCGTCGTGCTCACCACCGGCTCCGACCTCTCGTGGATGCGCCTCGGACTGCGGTCCTGGGCGCTGCGCACCAGCGCGCTGCAGCGCGACCGCGTGGCGGTGAGCTTCACCCGCGACCCGGGTGCGCTGGCCGAGGCCTTCGCCGCGGTGGCGGCCGACCCCGGTGTTCCCGAGGGCTTCGTGGTCGAGGACGCACCGGTCTGGCTCGAGTTCCCCGACGGCGTCGGGTCGGAGCTCACCCGGCGCTTCTACGACGAGATCCGCGACGCCATGGCCCTCGACCGCCGCATCGCCGCCCTCGACGCGGCGACCGTCGAGGGCTGACGGCGGACCGGCTGCGTCGCGATGGTGTGGATGCCGAGGTGGGCCTGGAGCCGACGGGAGAGGTGGACGCTGATCCTGATCGGGATCGCGCTGGCTGCGGTGAGCCTCTGGATCGGTGGAGGTGACCTCGGCGGCGACAGCGGTCCACCGGACGACGCCATCCAGGCCTGCATGACCCAGGCCGCCGCGCAGGGCTACTCCGGCTCGACGGGCATGGCGACGGCGTCGTCGGGCTCGTCGAGCGGCGTGGTGGAGGTGTCCCTGTCGATCGACGCCGTCGGGCTCTCCTGCTCGGCACGGAAGGTCGGTGACGGCTGGGTCGCCGTCGTCGAGCTCGCTCGTTGAACGGGCCGGCGGTCGGTCAGGGGCAGAGCGGCTTGGTGAGGAGTTGCGACACCGGGAGCCGCAAGGTGCGTTCCTGACCGGCGACGGTGCGCACGGTCACCACGAACTGGGCCTGCACCGGCGTGAACACCCACCCGCACGGGTCCGACCGATAGGTGAGCGACACGTTGATCGCGTCGCCTCCGTCGAGCGTCGTGCCGGCCAACGGGTCGCGGTCGGAGGTGAAAACGACCTCGGGGAGGCCGGGTGACTCCAGATGGGCATCGACGATCTCGACAGGCGTGGGTGCGTCGTTGCGGAGCTCGCCGGTGACCGTGCCGAGGCCCGAGGAGGCGTCGTAGGAGCCAACCGGCGTCGTGAGCGAGAGGCGGGCGTTGGCGAGACCGGACCACCCGACGACGACAGCGAGGACGGCCAGCACGACGACCGCGACGACGAAGCGGCGGACCGGGCGGGGCCGTCGTTCGGCGGCTTCCGGCGCAGCGTCGAGCCAGGTGGTCACGGCTGCACCCGCAGCGAGGCGAAGGCGATCCGCAGGGCGGCGATGGCGTCCTCGAGCCCGGCGCCGCCCTCGTCGGCGGCCGTCGCCAGCGACGTGGCCTGGTCGAGCAACCTCGACGTCGCGGTGTCGGCTGCCGGTGGGCCGACCACGACGGTGCCGCGGGCACCCCGGCTGCACACGACGCCATCGGCTTCGAGCTCGCGGTAGGCGCGGGCCACCGTGCCGGGCGCCAGGCCGAGGTCGCCCGCGAGCTGGCGGATCGAGGGCAGCTTGGCTCCGGCGTCGAGCACGCTGCGCAGCACCATCGCGGTGATGACG
>CAMFLJ010000353.1 GCA_945957335.1 uncultured Actinomycetes bacterium
GGCCCGCATCGACGCCCAGGCGGCGGCCGCCGAAGCCGAGGCTGCCGCCGGGTCGTCCGCCTCCCCGGCGCCGTCGCCGGTCGAGGCGCCGCGCCGCTCGAGCGCCGACCAGGAGACCCTCGACCGGCTCCAGGCCACCCGGTTGCACCTCCACGACGCCATCGAGCGCCTGGCCGAGATGAGCGAGCCCGTCCTCGACCTCACCGACGGCCTCCCCGGCTCCACCGCCTTCCCCGTCGACGACGGTCGCCTCGACCCCGACCCGGTCTTCGACGACCGCCCGGTGCGCACGATCGAGGCGCCCGACGGCGACGAGGCCGCTGCCGCCGACACCGTCGACGCGTTCGTGCTGGCCGCCATCGAGCGGGCCTCGGCGTCGGGGGTCGGCGTGGCCGAGCCCGACCTCTGGGGTGGGGACCACCCCTCCACCCGTCGGCGCGAGCTGCGCGACGGGCGCGACCTGCTCTGAGCCGTCCCCGCTCGTCCGGTCACGTCGTGGGTGGGGCCGCAGCGGTGCCGTGGCGGGTCACCCGGAGGCGTTGAGGTGCCGCGGGTTACCGACGGGTAAGGTGTGTGGTCCGGGATCGAGCGGTCCCGGTGAGGGGGCTCGGCGCAACCACGTCGCCGGCCCTGTCCGACGCACCACTGCTTGGAGGACGTGATGGCTGGTTCGGTGATCCTGACGGGGGCGCGCACGCCCATCGGAAAGCTCTCGGGGTCCCTCGCGGGCTTCGAGGCGACCGACCTCGGTGCCATCGCCATCAAGGCGGCGCTCGAGCGGGCCGGGCTCTCGCCCGAGCAGATCGACTACGTGTTCATGGGCCAGGTGCTGCTCGGCGGCGCCGGCCAGATGACCGCCCGCCAGGCCGCGGTGAAGGCCGACATCCCCCTCAGCGTCCCCGCGACCACGGTCAACAAGGTCTGCCTCTCGGGCCTCAACGCCATCCACCTCGCCGACCTCTACATCCAGGCCGGCGAGGCCGACATCGTCGTGGCCGGTGGCATGGAGTCGATGACCAACGCGCCGTACCTGCTGCCCAAGGCCCGCGCCGGGTACCGCATGGGCGACGGTGCCGTCGTCGACTCGATGATGTACGACGGCCTCTTCTGCGCCATCGACCAGATGGCCATGGGCGCCGGCACCGAGAAGTACGCCCGCACCGCCGAGATCCTCCGTGGCCCGCAGGACGAGCTCGCCTACCTGAGCCACGACCGTGCCGCGAAGGCCCAGAAGGACGGGCTCTTCGACGCCGAGATCGTCAAGGTCGAGATCCCCCAGCGCAAGGGCGACCCCATCCTCTTCAGCGAGGACGAGGGCGTCCGTGGCGGCACCACCCTCGACTCGCTCGCCGCACTGCGCCCGGCGTTCGACAAGGCCGGCAACATCACCGCCGGCAACGCCTCGCAGATCTCCGACGGCGGCTCCGCCGTCATCGTCTGCTCCGAGGCCGCCGCCGAGCGCCTCGGCGTCGACCCGCTCGGCCGCATCGTCGGCTACGGCCAGGTGGCCGGCCCGGATCCGTCGCTGCTGCACCAGCCGGCCGACGCGATCCTGCGGGCGCTCGAGGGCACCAGCCTCTCGGTGGGCGACCTCGACCTGTTCGAGCTGAACGAGGCCTTCGCCGCCGTCGGCGTGGCCTCCATGGACCGCCTCGGCATCACCAGCGACATCACCAACGTCAACGGTGGGGCCATCGCCCTCGGCCACCCGATCGGCATGTCGGGCAACCGCGTCGCGCTGCACCTGCTCCACGAGCTCAAGCGCCGTGGTGGCGGCAAGGGCGCCGCCGCCCTCTGCGGCGGTGGCGGTCAGGGCGACGCCATCATCCTCGAGACCATCTGATCCGGCGCCGGTCGCCCGGCGACCGGGTCGACCGCACGGACCGTTCGACGGCTCACCTCCTCGGAGGTGGGCCGTCGTCGCGTTCAGCCGTCGACGTCGCGGCGGCCCTCGATCGCCCGGCCCAGGGTGAGCTCGTCGGCGTACTCGAGGTCGCCGCCCACCGGCAGGCCGCTGGCGATGCGCGTGACCTTCAGCCCGAGCGGCTTGAGCAGCCGGCCGAGGTACATGGCCGTGGCCTCGCCCTCGATGTTCGGGTTGGTGCAGAGGATGACCTCTTCGATGCCCTCCGGGTCGACACGGGCGAGCAGCTCCTTGACCCGCAGCTGGTCGGGGCCGATGCCCTCGATCGGGCTGATGGCGCCCTGGAGGACGTGGTAGCGGCCCTTGAACTCGCCGGTCTTCTCGACCGCCACGATGTCGCGGGGCTCCTCGACCACGCAGACGATCGTGCTCTCGCGGCGGGGGTCGGCGCAGATGCCGCACCGGTCGCCCTCGGCGATGTTGAAGCAGGTCTGGCAGAACGCCACCTTGTCCTTCACGACCGCGATGGCGCGGGCGAGGCGCAGGGCGTCGTCCTTCGGAAGCTTCAGCAGGTGGAAGGCGATGCGCTGGGCCGACTTGGGGCCCACGCCGGGCAGGCGCCCGAGCTCGTCGATCAGGTCCTGGACCGGACCGGCGTAGACGGTCACGGCCGCTCGTCGTCGGTGCTCGACGGCACGTCGATGGCACCGCCGGGAGCACCGCCCGGGGCCGGGGCGCCGCCGCCGCCGAACCCGAAGGCCCCGCCGGCGGGCGCGTCGTCGGTGAGGCCACCGAGACCGAGGGCACCGAGGTCGAGCTCCGGCATCGAGGCCCGCTGCATGGCGTCGATCTGGGCGACGGCGTCGTTGAGGGCGGCGAGCACGAGGTCCTCGAGCATGGCCACGTCGTCGGGGTCGACCGCGTCGGGGCTGATGGTGACGTCGACGAAGTGCATCGACCCGGTGACGGTGATCTCCACCGCACCACCGCCGGCCGTGCCGGTGACCTCGGCCTCGGCCGCCTGGGCCTGGGCCTCGATCAGCTGGCTCTGCATCTCCATGGCCTGGTTGAGCAGGGCGTTGAGGTCGAACTGGTCGGACACGGGGGCTCCTGGGGCGGGGGCGATGCGGTGGGGGCGGGGGCGATGCGGTGGGGTGGGGGCGGGTGGATCAGGCGTCGGTGGGGTCGGTGACGATCTCGGCGCCCGGGAACACGGCGGCGATGCGGTCGAGGCCCGACGTGGCGGCCTCGGGGGCGTCGGTGAGGTCGTCGAGGTCGATGCCGGCGCCCTCGTCGTGGGCGGACGGGCTGGCGCCGTCCGCTGCCGGGGCCGGGGCCACGGTGAGGTGGGGCGGCGAGCTCGGGTCGGGGACGTCGCCGTCGACGACGATGCGGATCGGCACCGGGCGGCCGAAGTGGCCGGCGAGGGCAGCCTCGACGTCGGCCCGGCACTCCTCGCAGCGCGAGGCGTGCACCGGGTTGGGGAGGCCGAACACGGCGGCGTCGTCGTCGACGCGGACCCAGTGGCCGCCGCCGAAGCGGGCCTTGGCCTTCTGGGGGAGGGCGGACAGGAGGCTGTCGCCCCAGGCGAGGGTGATCTGGTCCCGGGAGGGCAGGCCGCCGCCGGTCGTCGGTGCCGGTGCGGCCGGCGTCGGTTCGGGGGCGGGAGCCGACGTCGGGGTCGGCTCCGCGACGGCGGCGGGCGCGGGCGCGGCGACCTCGGGCTCCGGGGCCTCGACCGGGGGAGCGTCGGGAGTCGACCCGGAGGGGGCCTCGGCCACCGGCGCCGGGGCTGCGGGGGCTGCGGGGGCGCCCGGTCGGCTCGGGCGGGGAGGCGTGGG
>CAMFLJ010000354.1 GCA_945957335.1 uncultured Actinomycetes bacterium
GACGTACTGGTGCCGCACCTCGGTACTGGGCGCGATCCGGTCGGGCCACGACACGAGGCACAGGTCGGCAGTGCCGCCCTCGTAGCCGGCCCACCGCTTCCAGTAGGGGAAGGGCGTGTCGAGCGCCCAGGCCCAGCCGGTGTTGTAGTGGTTGTTGGAGGCCGGCGTCCCGAGCTCGTCGATGTGCTCGAGAACGAGGTCGGTCGAGTCGGCGAGCCCGTTGAAGAATCGCCACTCGTTGAACGTGCCGTTCGGACCGCCCTCCCCGCTCGAGCCGTTGTCGGAGATGACGACGATCAACGTGTTGTCCAGCTCACCGGCCTGTTCGAGGTAGTCGATGATCCGACCGAGACGGTCGTCGTAGTAGGAGATGTAGCCGGCGAACACCTCCGCCATGCGGACGAACAGCCGCTGCTCGTCAGCCGAGAGTGAGTCCCAGGGACGGACGGTGTCCAGCAGGGGCCACGGCTCGCCGTTCGGACCCGTGCGATCGGGCTCCCCGTGCGGGTTGATGTCGGACAGCACCGTGCCCTCCGGCAGCAGCCCGAGCTCGACCTGGCGCGCGAGGATCTCGGGTCGGATCGCCTCGTATCCCGCGTCGAAGGTGCCCTTGTAGCGATCGGCCCACTCGAGTGGGACGAGGTGGGGGGCGTGACCGGCCTGCGGGGCGAAGTACAGGAAGAACGGCTTGTCGGGGTCGATCGTCTTCGCGTCCTGGATGAACTGGATCGCCCGGTTCGAGAGGTCGTCTGCGAGGTGGTACCCGTCCTCGGGTCGAGCCGGCGGCTCGATCGGGTGGTTGTCGTGGACGAGGTCGGGGTAGTACGAGTTCGTCTCACCCCCGAGCCAGCCGTAGAACCGCTCGAAACCGCGACCCAGCGGCCACCGGCCCTTGTAGGCGGCGAGGTTGCACTCCTCGCCGGGAGTGAGGTGCCACTTCCCGACGCAGTAGGTGTTGTAGCCGTGCTCGGCGAGCACCTCGGAGACGAACCCGCTCTCGAACGGGATGCGGGTCGAGATGCCGGGGAAGCCCGAGGCGAACTCGGCGATGGTGGCCATGCCGTTGGTCGTGGCGTTGCGTCCGGTGAGCAGCGACGCCCGGGTGGGCGAGCACAGCGCGGTGGTGTGGAAGTTCGAGAACACGACCCCACGCTCGGCGATGCGGCGCATGTTGGGGCACTCGACGGGGCCACCGAAGGTGTCCATGGTGGCGAAGCCGAGGTCGTCCCAGGCCAGGAGGAGGACGTTGGGTGACCCGGGTGGCGCGGTGGGCGCGAGGTAGGGCGCCCAGTCCGGCTCGGAGTCGCGGATGTCGAGCTCGATGCGGCCCGTGAACGGCGTCGTCATGATGGTGGTGCTCCGGTGCCGGACTGGTCAGCCGTGGTCGTGGGAGAGGGCGTCGATGGCGACGGTGACCGCGAGGGCGAGCACCGGGTCGGCGCCCGGCTCCACCTCGACACCGTAGGTGTCACGCACGCGGAACCACTTCTTGGAGACCTGGGCGATCGTGCCGTCGGGCCCCTCGATCTCGTACTCGTGGTCGACGACGTTGCCGTGGGCCTTCAGGTCGGCGCCCCCGTCGACCTCGATGTGGAACCGGTCGCGCACGCCGACCAGGGCCCGCTTCACGACGGCCTTGCGGTCGCCGATCTCGATGGTCATGGCGTCGCGGACGCTGAGCTTGCGCTCGCGGATGGTGGCGACGTCGTTGTCGGACGTGTCCTTCAGGATCCAGGTGTCGCGGACCCGCAGCGCCTTGCCGTCGACCTTGTAGGCCCGGTTGCCGCCCTCGTCCTCGACCCAGTAATCGTCACCGACGGAGATCAGCTTCTCCTGCATCCGGTAGCGGGTCGGCGCAGGGCCGTCGTCTCGGTGGCGCAGCAGTCCCATCGGGTCTCCTCGTGTTCGGTCGGGCGATCGATGATCGTCCGGGTGGGTCGCCGCGTCGTCATCCGGTGGGGGTGACGGGAGGGCGCTCCGGGCTTCGGCCCGCCTACATGATTAACCTTGTCATCAATGGCGCTGGCGGATGACGCGACCCGGGACCTCCCGGACCGGGACAGAGGTGTGGTCGTCGATCTCTCGAGGACCCTCGACACCGTGCGCCCGGCGACGTGCCGGCCTCCGGTGCTCGGGCCCTCCGTCGTGCCGCGGCGCCCCGTCGTCGACCGGCTGTGCTTCACCGCGCCGGGCACGTTGGTCTCCATCTGCGCACCGGCGGGCTACGGCAAGACCACGACCGCAGCGCTGTGGGCCCAGGCCGAGTCCCGGCCGGTCGCCTGGATGTCGCTCGGGATGCTCGACGACGACCCCTCCCACCTCGTCGCCCACCTCGCCAACGCCTTCGCCGAGCAGGGGCTCCTCGACCGCGAGGCGGTCCGGTACCTCTCCGGACCGGGCCGCTCCCCGCTCGCCGAGCTCGTGCCCGCCGTCGCCGCCATCCTGGAGCAGCTCGACCCCTTCGTGGTGGTGGTCGACGACGTGCACGGCCTCACCGACCCGACGGCGATCGCCGTCCTCGGCGCCCTGGTCGATGCCCGCCCGAGCAACTCGGTCGTGGCGCTGCTCAGCCGGACCCACGCGGTGCGGGGAACGGCCCGACGCCGACTCACCGACGGGCTGCTCGAGCTCGGCCCGCTCGATCTGGCCCTCGACGTGGCCGAGGCCCAGGTGGCGTTCCACGGCCTCGGGGTGGCCATCACCCCCGAGGAGCTGGTCGAGCTCGTCGAGCACTGCGAGGGGTGGCCGGGGGGCCTCCACCTGGCGGCGCTGGCCCGCCGTGAGCGTCCGGGCCCGTGGAGGAGCATCAGCGGGCGCAACCGCCTCCTCGCCGAGTACCTGGTCGAGGAGGTGCTCGAGAGCCTCGAACCGACGCAGGTCGCCTTCCTGGAGGAGGCGTCCCTCGTCTCACCCATGTCGGCCGAGCTGCTCGACGCCGTGCTCGGGATCGACGAGTCCGGGGTGCGGCTGGCCGAGATCGAGGCATCGGGGAACCTGTTCCTCGTCGCGCTCGACGACGACGGCGAGTGGTTCCGGTTCCACCACCTCTTCCAGGAGCTGCTCGACTCCCGCCTCCGACGCCGCGACCCCGCACGGTGGCGCGCCATCCACGACCGGGCCGTCGATGTGCTGGTCGAGCGAGGGGAGGTCGACCTCGCCATCACCCATGCCGTGCGGGCGGGCGCCCACGGGCGCGCCGCGGCCCTCGTGCAGCGGGACGCCGTGGCGCTCGCCATGTCCGGCCGCGGTGGCGTCCTGAGCCGACGCCTCGACCTGCTCGATCCCCAGATGGAGGCCGACGCCAACCGGGCCGTGGCCAGCGCGTGGGCGGCGGTCACGAGGGGCGACGTCCGGGAGGTCCGCACCCAGCTCTCCGTCGCCCGCGACTCCGACCGCGGTGAGCCGCTGGCCGACGGGGCCGCGTCGACGGCCACCGCCATCGCGCTGATGACCTCGCTGATCGGCGAAGGCGGGCCCCGCGCCGTCGTCACGACCGCCACGACCGTGATCGAGGCCGACGAGCGCTGGGCCCCGATGGCGCGCACCATCCGGGCGACCGCCCTCGTCCAGGTGGGCCGCCACGCCGACGCCCGACAGGACCTCGACGCCTCCCTCCGGGGCTCGGGCGTGCTGCCGGCCTTCGAGGCGGTCACGCTGGAGCTCCTCGCCTGGCTCCACCTCCGCGACGGCGACGTCCCG
>CAMFLJ010000355.1 GCA_945957335.1 uncultured Actinomycetes bacterium
GAGGTCGAGGCCGCCCGTGGCTGATCTCGACGGCGTCGACGGCGTCGACGGCACCGAGCCCGCCGTCGGCCTCGACGACCCGGTGGCCGGCGACGAGCTCCTCGACGAGGCGTTCGCGGACCTCGCCGACGAGCTCGACGACGACCTCGACGGTGACGACGCGCCGCGCCGCTCGCGGAGGGCGCCCGAGGAGACCCACCGCGGGGCCTTCGGTGATTTCGGCGGCGAGAGCGGCGGCCTCATCGACCGCACCTTCCGGGAGCGCATCGTGCTCGTCGGCGTCACCCGCCCCGGCGAGGACGAGGACGACACCGCCCGCCACCTCGACGAGCTCGCCCTCCTGGTCGACACGGCCGGCGCCGACGAGGTCGCCCGCCTCGAGCAGCGCCGCCACACCCCGGACCCGGCCACGTTCCTCGGCTCCGGCAAGGTCGACGAGCTCAAGGAGCTGTGCCAGTCGCTCGACGTCGACACCGTGGTGTTCGACGACGAGCTCAGCCCGGCCCAGCAGCGCAACCTCGAGAAGATCCTGGGCCGCACGGCCATCGACCGCACCGCGGTGATCCTCGACATCTTCGGGCAGAACGCCCACAGCCTCGAGGGCAAGGCCCAGGTCGAGCTGGCCCAGATCCGCTACCGGCTCCCTCGGCTGCGGGGCAAGGGCAAGTCGCTCTCCCAGCAGCGCGGCGGCATCGGCGCCCGCCAGGGCGGTGGCGAGACCCAGCTCGAGGTCGACCGCCGGCGCCTGCTGCGGCGCATGCACAAGCTCGAGCGCGACCTCGACGAGATCCAGCGGGTGCGCCACACCCAGGCCAAGGCCCGGCAGCGCAGCCGTCTGCACCGGGTGGCCATCGTGGGCTACACGAACGCCGGCAAGTCCACGTTGCTGAACCGGCTCACCGATGCCGGCGTGCTGGTCGAGGACCGCCTCTTCGCCACCCTCGACGCCACCACCCGCCGCCTCCAGCTGCCCGGCGGCGAGACCGTGCTGGCCACCGACACGGTCGGGTTCATCACCAAGCTGCCCACGCAGCTGGTCGAGGCGTTCAAGAGCACGCTCGAGGTGGTGGTCGACGCCGACCTGCTGATCCACGTGGTCGACGCCTCGGCGCCCGACCCCGAGGAGAACATCCTCGCCGTCGACCGGGTGCTCGAGGAGATCGGTGCCGGCGACGTGCCCCAGCTCCTCGTGGCCAACAAGCTCGACGCCAGCCCCGAGGGGGCGAAGCGCCTGCTCGTCGATCATCCCGGCTCGGTCGCCATCTCCGCCCGCACCGGCGAGGCCGTCGACGACATGCTCCGCACCGTGGGCGACCGCCTCCGTGGCCTGTCGACCATCACCGAGCTCGTCGTGCCCTACGAGCGGGGCGACATCCTCGCCTCGCTGCACCGAGAGGGCGAGGTGCTGGTCGAGACCGCCACCGACGAGGGCATGCGGGTGCGGGCGCGCCTCGACGACGCCTCGGTGTCGCGGCTGCGCGAGTTCGTGGTGGCCGGGTCGCCCGGCCCCGCCTGACCGGCTAGACCGACAGCCGATGAGCGCCCCGAGCGACCGGCCCGCCGGCTTCACCCCGCCCCCGTACCCCTACGAGCGCCTCGACGCGTTCAAGCCCGCCGCGCAGGCCCACGAGGGCGGGATGGTCGACCTCTCCATCGGCACGCCGTGCGACGCGCCGCCCGCGTCGGTGGTCGAGGCGCTGGCCTCGTCGGCCGCCGAGCGGGGCTACCCGGCATCGATCGGCTCGCCCGCCTACCGCGAGGCCGCGTCGGGCTGGATGGCCCGTCGCCTCGGTGTCGAGGTGGCGCCCTCCGAGCTGGCGGCGTGCATCGGCACCAAGGAGCTCGTGGCCGGGATGCCGCACTGGCTGCGCCTGCGAGACCCGTCGCGCGACACCGTGCTCTACCCGGCCATCAGCTACCCGAGCTACGCCATGGGCGCCGAGATGGCCGGGTGCCGTGCCGTCGCCGTGCCGGTCACGGCCGACGGCCGCAGCGACCTCGCCGCCATCGACCCCGCCGACGCGGTCCGGGCGCTGTGCCTCTGGGTCAACTCGCCGGCCAACCCCACCGGGCACCTCGACGACCTCGGTGCCGCCGCCGAGTGGGGGAGGGCCCACGGCGTGCCCGTGCTCTCCGACGAGTGCTACGTCGAGTTCACCTGGGAGGGCCCCGGTCGCACGATCCTCGAGCACGGCCTCGAGGGCGTGCTCGCCGTGCACTCGCTCTCCAAGCGCTCCAACCTGGCCGGCGTGCGCGCCGGCTTCTACGCCGGCGACCCGGAGCTCGTGCACTACCTCTCCGAGCTGCGCAAGCACGCCGGGTTCATGGTGCCCGGGCCCGTCCAGGCGGCGGCCATCGCGGCATGGGCCGACCAGGTCCACGTCGACGAGCAGCGGGCCCGCTACCTCGCCCGCCTCGAGCGGTTCCGGGCCGTGCTGGCCGCCCTCGGGGTCGACGCCCCGATGCCCGGCGGTGGCTTCTACCTGTGGGCGCCCGCTCCCGACGGCGACGCCTGGGCGCTGGTGCGCCGCCTCGCCGAGGACGGCGGTGCGCTCGTGTCGCCCGGCGAGTTCTACGGTCCCGACGGTGCCGGGTTCGTCCGGGTGGCGGTCGTGCAGCCCGACGAGCGGCTCGAGCTGGTTGCCCGCCGCCTCGGCGTGGCCTGAGGCCGGGCCGAGGCCCGATCGCTCAGCCGAAGCTCAGCGGGGCGACCCGGCGCAGCTGGGCGATGGCGCGGGCCATGGCGGCCCGCTGCCCCTGCGGGTTGTCGCACGTGTCGGCCCAGCTCTCGAGCTGCTCGGGGTCGAGCAGTCCGTCGACGATCGCGCCCTCCTCGACGAGCGCATCGAAGATGGCGTCGTGGACCTCGAGCCGGAACATGTCGCGCAGCTGGGGGTCGTCGGGCCTGAACGTCACCATCGTCGGGTCGATCGCTCCTTCGCGTCCGCGTCGCCGATCGGCCGACCGTAGCGGACGCGCCGGAGGGCCGACCGTGGCACCGGCGGCCGGACGAGAACCGCCCGCGGCGAGCGCCGGGGTGCAAGCCTCTCCGCATGGCGCACCCACAGGGACCGACCACGACCGCCCCCAAGCCGTCGAAGACGGGGATCGTCTGGGCGATCGTGATCTTCGCGGTCACCGCGATCGTCGGCATCGTCCTGATCGTGCTCGGGGTGGTCGCCGTGCGCGGCACGCTCGACGACTTCCACCGCGTCGACTCCGGCCAGGACCTCACGGTCCAGCTCGGCACCGGCACCTTCGAGGTGTGGGCGGGCGAGACCACCGGCCGCCGGCAGCTGCTCTCCAGCATGGACATCCGCATCACCGACCCCGACGGCGACGCCGTCACCTACGTGGAGTTCGACAACGTCACCCAGACCTTCACCAGCGGTGACGAGTACTACGAGAAGGTCGGCAGCTTCGACGTCTCCACCAACGGCAGCCACCGCCCCGGCCCCTACGAGATCGAGGTGGTCGGGCCCGCCACCACCACCGCCCGGATCGGCCAGGTGCCCTACGTCAAGATCGCCCTGCTCTTCGTCAGCGGCTTCGCCATCGGCGGCATCGGCTTCGTCGTCGCCCTCGTGATCTTCATCGTGGCCATGGTGCGCCGGGGCCGGGCCAAGCGCGCCGCCGCCGGCCCGCCGCCCGGCTACGGCACACCTCCCGGGTACGGCACACCTCC
>CAMFLJ010000356.1 GCA_945957335.1 uncultured Actinomycetes bacterium
TGGTGATGACCCTGCGCTCGACCCGCCTCGACGAGGGCCTGGCCCACGGGCGCAGCGTCTACGACGTCGAGCGGTTCCTGCACATCGGCAACGAGGCGGCCATGGCCCGCTGGTTGCTCGACCACCCGTTCTGGGCCCACGCCGCCAACACCTTCTACGCCACCGTGCACGTGCCGGCGCTCATCGCCTTCCTCGTGTGGCTGTTCTTCCGCCACCGCGGCCACTACCCGCGCATGCGCAACACGGTGGCCGCGCTCACCGGCGCCTGCCTGGTGCTGCACTGGTTCCCGGTGGCCCCGCCGCGGATGTACCCGGGGCTCGGCTTCGTCGACGTGGCCCGCCACTACGGCCAGTCGGTCTACGGGCCGGTGGGCCAGGGCATCTCGAACCAGGTGTCGGCCCTGCCGTCGCTGCACGCCGGCTGGGCGCTGATCGTGGCCCTCGGCGTGATCCTGGCCAGCACCAGCCGCTGGCGGTGGCTGATCCTCGCCCACCCGTTCCTGACCATCGTGGTGATCGCGGCGACGGCCAACCACTGGTGGCTCGACAGCGTCGCCGCCGCGGTGGTGCTCGCCGGGGTGGTCGGCGCCCAGTGGGCGCTGGCCCGGGTGCGCGCCCGTCGGGTGGTCAGCGCCGCCGAGGGCGCCCTCGACGCGGCGCTGGCACCCGAGCCAGCCCCCGCACCCGCCTGAGCAGGGCGGGGCTGCGGCCGGTGGCCCCCTAGAAGCTCGACTGGCCCCGGGCCTCGCGGAAGAGGCGCCGGGCGTCGGGCATCGAGTGGTTGTCGTGGTCCTCGCCCCAGGCGGTGACGCCGTCGAAGGTCCACTCGGTGAGCCCGTTGACGGTGAAGAGGTTGGGGTTGATGAGGAAGGCGATCGAGTTGTGGAGCCACCCCTCGGCGTGGGTCTCGCGGCCGAGCTCGTCGACCAGGTCGACGTGCACCAGCACGGGGAACCCCTCGCTGTCGCGCTCGACGACCTCGCGGGTGCCGCTGGCGACCTTCGACCACTCGCCGTCGCGCAGCACGTAGCCGTGGATGGCGATGCAGCCGGTGCCGAAGTCCATGGTGATGGCGTGGAAGGCGTCGCGGTCGGAGGCGGTGGCGTAGCTGTAGCCGCCCCGCATGCTGCCCCCACCGTGGATGCCCTGGCCGAACTGCGGGCGCGGGCCCCACGAGCGGTCGCGGAAGCCGTAGCTGTCGACCGTGATCTCCTCGCCGTGCAGCACGATCGTGCCCTCGTAGCGGCACGGCTGGTCGACGTGGCTGGTGCCGAGCATGTTGGGCGGCAGCACGCCGGTGACGGTGAGGTCGACGTGGATCTCGTCGCCGCCGTCGGGGTCGTCGTAGCCGATCCGCCACTGGCGCTGGGGCTCGACGCAGCGGTACCGGATGCCGTTGGCCAGCTCGATGTCGGTCAGCCGGGCGTCGGCCGCCAGGGGCAGGTGCCAGAACTGCTTGGCGTAGACGCAGGTCTCGGGCCGCTCGTGGTGGCCGTCCCAGAAGAACGCCCCGCCGGCGGCCACGCCCTGGTTCTGCTTGAAGTAGGGGTAGAGCTGCCCCGAGAGCTTGCGCTCGGGCACCGTGAAGGTGAACCAGCAGGTCTCGGTCCACTCCGGGTCGTCGTTGGTGGGCGCGTGGAACTCGTCGTCCGGGTGCATGTCCGGCATCGTTCGTCCTCTCGGGACCGGTGGGGCGCTGGTGTGGGTGCGGGCCGCGGGTGGGTGGCTCAGGCCAGGCCGCTGAAGTCGGCCTGGCCGGTGGTCATCGCCGCGGTGAAGCCCGAGTCGACGAGGAGGTTCACGCCGTTGATGAACGCCGAGGCGTCTGAGCCCATGAAGGCCAGGGGCGGGGCGATGTCGGTGGCGACGGCCATGCGGCCGTTGCCCTGCACGTCGACGCTCCAGTCGATGACCTTGTCGCCCATGTCCTGGCGGAAGTCGACCATGAGCGGCGTGTCGACCGGGGCCGGGCAGATGCTGTTGACGCGGACGCCCCTGCGGATGGTCTCGTGCGACTTCTGCATCACGAAGACCTGCATGAGCGCCTTGGAGAAGGGGTACACGTCGGCCTGGGCCGGCTCGCTGGCCTCGGCCGCGTCGAGGAACTCGTCCCAGTCGGAGATGGCGAGCAGGTCGTTGATGACCTGGAGGTGCTGGGGCCAGCCGTTGCCCGCCATCGAGGCGGTGTAGACGACCGTGCCGCCCTCGGGGATGAGCGGGAGCACGGCGTCGGTGAGGCGGCGGCTGGCGGCCACGTTGACCGCGAGGCAGGTGCGCACGCCCGAGCGGGCGGCCACGCCGGCGTTGGAGAACAGCACGTTCACCGGGCCCTCGAGCTGGCCGACGGCGGCGTCGAGCGAGGCCTTGTCGCTGAGGTCGACCTGGACGAACTGGTCGACGTCGACGGCGGGCTCCTTGATGTCGAGCACGGTGACGTGGGCCGCGCCCAGCTCCTTGACGAGGTCGACGAGCGCCGCGCCGATGCCGGTGGCACCGCCGGTGACGACCACGCGCTTGCCCTCGTAGCTGAACAGGTTCGCCATGGAATCCCCCTGGATTGATCCGGCTGGTGCGATCGGAGCCGGTCCCCTGACGCGGCCGCGGCGAACCTACGAGCGACCCTGAACCGTGTCAACATGCCGGGCCATGGAGATCACCCGTGTGGGCGCAGCCCTGGGGGCACGGGTCGAGGGCCTCGCACTCGACCGCGGGCTCGACGCCGCCGCCGTCGAGCAGCTCTACGCCGCGCTGCTCGAGCACAAGGTGCTGGTGGTGCCGGCGCCCACCATGACCCCCGACCAGCACATGGCGCTCGGCCGGGCGCTGGGCGAGATCGAGGTGCACGCCTTCTTCCCGAACCTGGGCCCCGGCTACGAGCACGTCAGCGTCCTCGACTCCGACGACGGCACCACCGCCAGCATGTGGCACAGCGACGAGACCTTCCTCGAGCACCCGCCGATGGGCACCATGACCCACGCCAAGGAGCTGCCCGCGGTCGGAGGCGACACCCTCTTCTGCAGCACGGCCGCCGCCTACCAGGCGCTCTCGCCCGGCATGAAGCGCTACCTCGAGGGCCTCACCGCGGTGCACGACCTGGCCAACATCGCCATGCTCCGCAACCGCTTCGGTGCGCCGTGGGACCAGCTCGCCGAGGCCATCGCCGGTGAGCGCTGGACCCGCCACCCGGTCGTGCGCACCCACCCCGAGACCGGGGAGCAGGGCCTGTTCGTCAACCCCACCTACACCCGCTTCATCGACGGGCTTCCGCCCGACGAGGGTGACATGCTCCTGCCCTTCCTGTACCGTCACCAGGCGAAGGAGCAGTTCACCTACCGCCACCGCTGGGCGCCGGGCGACCTGCTGATCTGGGACAACCGGGCCACGATGCACATCGCCCTCAACGACTTCGAGGGCCACCGGCTGATGTACCGGGTCTCCGTCGTCGGCACCGCCTCCCGCTGATCCCGGCCGGGACGGCACCAGGGGCGGAGCGGCTAGGTTCGGTGGGTCCTTGGCAACGCCAAGGTTCTCACCGCGAAGCACCGAGACCCCAGGGGGATCAGCACCATGGCCTATCCGTTGGATCCCGGAGGCGTCGCCGACTACCCGGTCAAGGTCGGCAGCATGCTGCTCACCCTCGTCGACCCCAACCCCGGGTTCGAGTCGGCCTACAACCGCTGGTA
>CAMFLJ010000357.1 GCA_945957335.1 uncultured Actinomycetes bacterium
CCATGAGCGACACCCCTCTCCCGCCCCCCCCCGGCGAGCCCCCCACCCACGCCCCCCTCCAGCCGCCCACCGCCGACGCCACCGCGCCGACCCCCCCCGTCGCCGGCTCCCAGCCGCCGCCCCCTCCTCCCGGCGCGCCGGCCCCGCCGGCCCCGCCGGCCGCGACCTCGGCCCCTCGCTCGTGGAAGCCGACGGCTGCCATCGCCGGCAGCGCCATCGGCGGCGCCGTGATCGCCTTCCTCATCTCGTGGGCCGCGTTCGGCTCCCACGACGCCGACCGCCAGCCCATCTCCTCGAGCCGTCCCCAGGCCCAGCAGGGCCAGCAGTCGCAGCAGGGCCAGTCGGGCCAGGGCCAGCAGAGCGGTCGGGGCCAGATGCCGAGCGGCGGCAGCTCCAGCAGCTCCGGCGGCTCGAGCAGCCGCAGCCAGGGCTCCTCGGCGGCGCCGTCGGCTCGTTCGCACGCCAGCTGACCCCGCCGGGTACGTTCACCCGGGTGAAGCTCCGTGAAGCCCCCGACACCATCGGCCGCGAGACGATGTGGAAGATCGTCTCGTCGCTCTCGGGCGTGGTCGGCGCCCTCATCGCCCGCAAGGTCATCCGGGTGGCGTGGTCGGCGTTGAGCCCCGACGGCGAGGACGGCCCGGTGCTCGACCCGGCCGACCGCCGCTTCACCTGGAAGACCGCCGTGATCTGGACGGCCACGGTCGGCCTGGGCGTGAGCATCGCCCGGCTGGTCAGCGCCCGGGTCGCCGTCGCCGGCTGGGAGGCCGCCACCGGCACGCTGCCCCCGGGCGTCGAGGAGCCGGTCGAGATCTGATCCGGCCGTGACCGGTCCCGTCGAGAGCCTCAGCGCGGTCACCCTCGTCACCCACGACATGGCCGCGTCCGTGCGGTTCTACGACGTGGTGGGCCTGGAGCTGGCCTACGGAGGCGCCGACGCGGCGTTCACCAGCTACCGCGTCGGCCCGTCGTCGTTCCTCAACCTCCAGCTCGACCCCTCCTGGCGCCCGCCGGAGCAGGTCTGGGGCCGGGCCATCGTGTGGGTCGACGACGTCGACGCCGCCCACCGTCGCCTGGTCGACGCCGGCATCACACCGTCGTTCGAGCCCTCCGACGCGCCCTGGGGTGAGCGCTACTTCCACGTGCTCGACCCGGCGGGCCACGAGATCAGCATCGCCCGCCCGCTGGCCCGGAACTGACGTCGAGGTGACCTGAGGGGGCCCGGTCAGCCCCCTGAGCGTCACCCATGTGAGGGTTGTTGGCCGCACAGGTGGGGCGTTCGGGGGCGGAGCCCTTTCGTCGGCGGAGCTCACCCCGTACGTTGCGCCGCCATGAGCACCGTGGTGGGGGCGAGAGAGCTGTTGCACGACGACGGCAGCGGGCTGGGACCGTTCCGTGGCGAGCTCGTCGACGGCCTGCGCCGCACGCCGGTGGCCGGCGTCCTGGTGCGCCAGGTCCTCACCGGCTACCCCGACGACGCCCACACCGAGGGCGTGTTCGACCCGATGCCCGAGGTGCTCGTCGGCCACGCGGCGCGGTTGGTGCTCGACGACGGCCGCAGCGGCCTCGTCGTGGTGGTCAGCGACCGGGGTCGCTTCCACAGCGTCGGAATCCTGCGCTGACCAGGGGATTCGCCCCCGATCCGCCTCCATCTGTCCGACCCCTCGTGACGGGGTCAGGCGCAGCAACGGTCCGATCGACCTACTGACAGCGCGAAAACAACTACATAGAGTGGCCGCCATGGCGTGGAACATGGCCCCGGGAGCGGGCCTCCTGCTGGTGGCCGTGGTGGCCATCGTCGTCGCCCTCGTGGCGGTCCGCCGTCGGAAGGTCGACCACGGCTTCCACGCCGACATGCTCGACGCCCTCGACGAGCGCGTGTGCCGGTTCCGGCTCGACGACCAGGTCGTCACCTACTGCAACGCCGCCTGGGCCGCCTCGGTGGGCACCTCGCCGCGCGCCGCCGTCGGGCGCAACCTGGCCGCCTTCATCACCCCCGCGGCCATGGCCGCGCTCCACGGGCTGATCGACGAGCGCGGCCCCTACGACGGCGAGAGCCGGCGCGAGACCCGCATGATCCGCGTCGACGGGCACGTCGTCCACGAGCAGTGGTGGGACCGGGTCCTCATCGGGGTCGACGGCCGCCGCGAGCTGCTCTGCGTCGGGCGCGACGTCACCGAGCGCGAGGAGATGGCCAAGCGCCTCGCCCGCAGCGAGCGCCAGCACCGCGATCTCATCGAGCGCCTTCCTCTCGCCGCGTTCGTGCGGCGCGAACGGGGCCTGGCCTTCGCCAACCAGGCCGGCGCCGAGCTCGTCGGGCTCGACCGCCCCGAGCAGCTGATCGGGATGTCGCTCGACTCGCTCTTCACGCCCGAGAGCCTGCGCGAGCTGGAGGAGCGCTTCGACCGCCGGGCCCGTGGCCACTCGGTGCCGCCGATCGTGCGGGCCACCGGCCGCACGGTCACCGGCGAGCTCCGCATCCTCGACATCTACACCGCCCCCATCGAGGTCGACGGGGAGATGTGCACACTCGCCGTGGTGAACGACGTGACCAGCCTGGTCGAGGCCACCGACGAGGTGACCCGCAGCGAGGAGCGCTTCCGCGCCCTCGCCGACCGCTCGAGCGACGTGATCTTCCGCGTCGTCGTCGGTCCCGAGCCCGTCGTGGAGTACGTGAACCACGCCTTCACCGACCTCACCGGCCTGTCGGTCACCGAGTTCATCGACCGGCCCGAGGCCACCGTCCGCACCCTCCTCGGCGACCGCGAGGCCGCCCGCTTCCTCGATGTCCTCACCTCGGCCCAGGGCCCCCGCTCGTTCCAGCTGCCGATCACCCACCTCGACGGCACGCGCCGCTGGGTCGACGTGCGCCGCACCCTCACCATGGGCCGCGACGGCTCGCTCGTGGTCGACGGCACCCTGCGCGACGTCACCGCCGAGAAGTCGCTCGAGGAGTCGCTCCGCGACCTCGCCAACCTCGACGAGCTCACCGGCCTGCCCAACCGCCGGGCGCTCGAGGACGAGCTCGACCGGCGCCTCCGCTCGGGCGGCGAGCTGGCCCTGCTCTTCCTCGACCTCGACCGTTTCAAGGACGTCAACGACAGCCTCGGCCACCTCGTGGGCGACCGCTTCCTGACCGAGATCGGCCACCGCCTGCGTCGGTCGTGCCGCTCGAACGACTTCGTGGCCCGCCTCGCCGGCGACGAGTTCATCGTCATCACCGACACCACCCCCGAGGTCGTGGCCGACCGCATCCGCTCCGAGCTGGCCATGCCCCTCGACGTGGGCGACGTCGTGCTCTCGGCCCAGGCGTCGATCGGCGTCACCCGGGCCACCCCGCGCGACAGCGCCGTCAGCCTGCTGGGCCGGGCCGATGCGGCGATGTACGAGGCCAAGCGGTCGCGCGACCTCCGCAGCGCCTCCTGACCGTCGCTACGCCTCCTGGCGCACGTCCGGCGCGCGGTCGGTGCCGTAGACCACGCCGAGCTTGCGCAGCCAGTTGCGGTAGGCGACGCCGATGCGGTCGGAGCCGACGTGCAGCTCGGCCTGGAGGTCGAGCGGGAGCCACTCGGGCCGCTGCGAGTTCACGATCGCGATGTCCTGGGCGAGGATCTGGTCCTCGAGGGCACGGTGGTCCTCCGCCGGGAGCCCCTCTTCGGTGAGGATCCAGATCCAGG
>CAMFLJ010000358.1 GCA_945957335.1 uncultured Actinomycetes bacterium
GACGAGATGGTCGCCCTCATCGGGCAGCTCATCGACCGGGGCGACGCCTACGTCTCCGACGACGGCGTCTACTTCTCGCCCGCCGTCGTCGACGACTACGGCCTGCTGGCCCGCCAGTCCCTCGAGTCGCTGCAGTCGGGCGCCCGGGTCGAGGTGGCCGACCACAAGCGCTCGCCCATCGACTTCGCCCTCTGGAAGTTCGCCAAGCCCGGCGAGCCCTCGTGGCCCTCGCCGTGGGGCGACGGCCGCCCCGGCTGGCACACCGAGTGCGTCGTGATGTCGCTCGACATCCTGGGCGACGGCTTCGACATCCACGGCGGCGGCCTCGACCTCGCCTTCCCGCACCACGAGAACGAGCGGGCCCAGGCCGTGGCGGCCGGGCACCCCTTCGCCCGTCACTGGGTGCACAACGGCTTCGTCGAGGTGGGCGGCGAGAAGATGTCGAAGAGCCTCGGCAACTTCACCAACCTCCTCGACCTCATCGACAGCACCGACCCGCGCGCCTACCGCCTGCTCGTGCTGCGGGCCCACTACCGCACGCCGCTCGAGATCTCCAAGGCCACCACCGACGACGCCTCGGCGCAGCTGCGGGGCTTCGACGCGCTGGCCCGCCGCGCCACCGCCGCGGCCCTGCCGCCGGTCGGCCCCGACGCCGCCGCCCTCGACCGCTTCCGCGAGCTCATGGACGACGACCTCGACACCGCCAAGGTCGTGGCCCTGCTGGCCGACCTGCGGACCCGGGCCAACACCGCGCTCGACGACGACGACCTCGTCACCGCCGCCGGCCTCTACGCCGCCTTCGCCGAGATCTGCGATGCGCTGGGCCTCGTGCTCGCCACCGGCGACGACGAGGTGCCCGAGGCCGTGCAGGCCCTCGCCCGTGAGCGCGACGAGGCACGGGCGGCCAAGGACTGGGCCCGCGCCGACGCCCTGCGCGACCAGCTCGTCGCCGACGGCTGGCTGGTCGAGGACACGCCGAACGGCACGCAGGTCCGTCCGACCTGATGGCCCGCGGACGTCGAGGGGATCGAGACGGGGGCGAGCGGACGAAGCTGCCGCGCGGCTTCGGTGTCATCTGGACGACCGTCGCCATCGACCTCATCGGCTTCGGCATCGTCCTGCCGATCCTGCCGCAGTACGCCGAGCGCTTCGGCGTGGGCGCCGCGCTCATCGGTGTGCTCTCGGCGTCGTTCTCGCTGGCGCAGCTGATCTTCGCCCCGGTGTGGGGCCGCCTCAGCGACCGCTTCGGCCGCAAGCCGATCCTGTTGGTGTCGCTGTTCGGCACCGCCCTGGGCTCGCTGCTCACCGGCGTGGCCGGCTCGATCTGGATCCTCTTCGTCGGCCGCATCCTCGACGGCATCTCCGGTGCGTCGGTGTCGGTGGCGCAGGCCGCGGTGGGCGACGTCTCGCCGCCGTCGCAGCGGGCCCGGCTCATGGGCCTGCTCGGCGCCGCCTTCGGCGTCGGCTTCGTGGTGGGCCCGGCCATCGGCGCGCTGGCCGCGCTGGGCGGCCCGCACGTGCCGTTCTTCATCGCCGCCGCCATCGCCGCGCTGAACGGGCTGATCGCCATCAAGCGCCTGCCCGAGACGGCCAGGGGCGTGGCCGGCCACCCGCTGGCCGATCCTGAGGTCGTCGCGGCGCGCGCCGCGGAGTTCGCCGCCTTCGAGGCCTCGGCCGCCGGAGCCTCCTCGGTCGTCGCCGCCGAGGACGAGACGATCGCTGCCGGCCTCGACGCCGAGCGCATCGCGGCCGAGCCCGCCCTCGACGGGCCGGGCATCGTCGAGCCCGCCCACCTGGCCACCCCGTCGGCGGCCACCGGGGGCGACGGGGCGGGGGACGGGGCAGTCGAAGGGGCGGGGGACGGGGCGGTCGACGGCGCCGACCGCAACGCGATCGTGCGGCTGATCATCGTGGCGTTCGTGGCCATGACCGCCTTCGCCGGCTTCGAGGCCACGTTCTCGCTGCTCGCCCAGGAGCGCTTCGGCCTCGCCCTCGCCTCCACCTCCGCGGTGTTCGCCGCGATCGGCATCGTCCTGGTGGCGGTGCAGGGCGGACTCGTCCACCCCGTGACGAGTCGACTGGGGGAGCGGGGCACCCTGCGCTTCGGCCTCGTCTCGAACGCGTTGGGCCTCGGGCTGCTCGCGGTCAGCCTGGGTTGGCCCGGCCTGATCGTGTCGCTGCTGCTGCTCACCGTCGGCCAGGGCCTGCTCACGCCCACGCTCTCGTCCGCGGTGGCGGGCCGGGCCGGGCGCCAGCGCGGCACGTGGCTCGGCTGGCAGCAGTCGGCCGGTGGCCTGGCGCGCGTGATCGGCCCGATCGTGGCCGGCTCGCTGTTCGAGTTCACCGGCGTCGGGGCCCCCTACGTGCTCGGCGCGGTGCTGGCCCTCGTGGCGTTGGCGCTGATCCCGTCGGGCCCGGCTCCCGCCGATCGCGCCGTCACCCCAGCGGCCCACTGACCCGGGCCGCAGCGGTGCTGCCGGGGCCGGAGCGCGCATGCGCGGTTACCGGGAGGTAACTTGGAGGGGCCGCCCGCGTCCGGGCCCATCCGCACAGCCATGAGGTGATCGCGATGTCCGACTACTCCCTCGACCTCAACGAGGACCAGCTCACGATCCAGAAGTGGGTCCACGACTTCGCCGAGAACGTCGTGCGGCCCGTCGCCGAGGAGTGGGACGAGCGCGAGGAGTTCCCGTGGCCGGTCGTGCAGGAGGCCGCCAACGTCGGCCTCTACGGCATGGACTTCATGGCCACCGCCCTGCTCGGTGACCCCACCGGCCTCACCATGCCGATCGCCATCGAGGAGCTCTTCTGGGGCGACGCCGGCATCGGCCTGTCGATCATGGGCTCGGGCCTCGCCGCCGCCGGCATCTCCGGCAACGGCACCCCCGAGCAGGTCATGGAGTGGGTGCCCCAGTGCTACGGCACCCCCGACGACGTGAAGCTCGGCGCCTTCTGCGTGAGCGAGCCCGACGCCGGCTCCGACGTGTCGTCGCTGCGCACCCGGGCCGTCTACGACGAGGCCAACGACGAGTGGGTGCTCAACGGCACCAAGGCGTGGATCACCAACGGCGGCATCGCCGACATCCACGTGGTCGTCGCCGCCGTCGACCCCGAGCTCAAGGGCCGGGGCCAGGCCAGCTTCATCGTCCCGCCCGGCACCAAGGGCCTGTCGCAGGGCCAGAAGTACAAGAAGCACGGCATCAAGGCGTCGCACACCGCCGAGGTCGTGCTCGACGACGTGCGGGTGCCCGGCCGGTGCCTGCTCGGTGGCAAGGAGAAGCTCGACGAGAAGCTGGCCCGGGCCCGCGACGCCGGCCACTCCGGCGCCAAGCAGCCGGCCATGGCCACCTTCGAGGCCACCCGCCCCGCCGTGGGCGCCCAGGCCCTCGGTGTCGCTCGCGCCGCCTACGAGTACTCGCTCGAGTACGCCAAGGAGCGCGTGGCGTTCGGCAAGCCGATCATCATGAACCAGGCCATCGCCTTCAAGCTGGCCGACATGAAGATGGAGATCGACGCCGCCCGCCTGCTCGTGCACCGGGCCGCGTGGATGGCCGCCACCCGCAAGCAGTTCGTCGCCGGCGAGGGCTCGATGTCGAAGCTCAAGGCCGGCGAGGTCGCGGTGTGGGTGACCGAGCAGGC
>CAMFLJ010000359.1 GCA_945957335.1 uncultured Actinomycetes bacterium
GGTCACGCCCTCGGCCACGCCGTGGCCGGTGGCGAGGATCTCGTCGAGCGGGCGGCCCCGGCCGAGCTGCTCGCCCACCCGCCGGTTGCGGCTCAGCGGGCTGGCGCAGGTGGCCACGAGGTCGCCCAGCCCGGCCAGGCCCGAGAAGGTGAGCGGGTTGCCGCCCATCGCCGCGCCCAGCCGGCCCAGCTCGGCGAGGCCACGGGTCATGACCGCGGCCCGGGTGTTGTCGCCGGTGCCGAGGCCCTCGGCCATGCCCGCAGCGATGGCGACCACGTTCTTCAGCGCGCCGGCCAGCTCGCAGCCCACCAGATCGGTGTTGCGGTAGATGCGGAACCAGTCGGTGGAGAGCAGCTCCTGGAGCCGGGCACCGACCTCGTCGTCCTCGCACGCCAGCACCGACGCGGCGGCGTGGCCGTCGAGGATCTCGCGGGCGAGGTTCGGCCCGGTGAGCGCGGCGACCGGGCGCCCCGGGGCCAGCTCGGCGACGACCTCGCTCATCCGCAGGCCCGTGCCGGGCTCGAAGCCCTTGGCCAGGCTCACGACCGCCGCGCCGGGTGCGAGCGACCCGACCAGGGCCTCGACGGTGGGGCGCATCGCCACGGTGGGCACGGCGACGAGCACCACCGCGGCATCGGCCAGCGCGGCGTGGAGGTCGGCGGTGGCGTGCACCCGTGGGTCGAGGTGGGAGCCGGGCAGGTGGCGGGAGTTGGTGTGGTCGGCCTCGATCTCGGCGGCCACGCCGGGGTCGCGCGCCCACAGCACCACCGGCGCGCACCCGGCCAGGGTGTGGGCGATCGTCGTGCCCCAGCTGCCGGCGCCGACGACGGCGATGGCCTGGGCGTCCCCCGTCATGCCCGCACCCTACGGGAGCACGGCGGGGCGCCCGGCGGGGCGGGCCGCGGCCCGCCCTACACTCGCCCCGTGTCCGAGCCGGCAGGGAGCGTCGCCGTCCTGATCCCGGTGAAGGCGTTCCGGGACGCCAAGGGCCGCCTGGCCGAGGCGCTCACGCCCGCCGAGCGCGCCGAGCTCGCCCGGTCGATGGCCACCTCGGTGGTGCGCGCCGCCGCTCCCCTGCCGGTGTGGGTGGTGTGCGACGACGACGACGTCGCCGCCTGGGCCGCCGAGGTCGGGGCGAGCGTGCTGTGGAAGCCCGGGCGGGGCCTCAACGGTGCCGTCGAGGAGGGCGTGGCCGACCTGGCCGGCCGCGGCGTCGCCACCGTGATCGTCGCCCACGCCGACCTGCCCCACGCCGAGCGCCTGGCCCACCTGGCCGGCACCGAGGGCGTCACCCTCGTGCCCGACCGCCACGAGGACGGCACCAACGTCGCCGTCGTCCCCGCCGCGGCCGGCTTCGTCTTCGCCTACGGCCCCGGCTCGTTCCACCACCACGCCGCCGAGGCCGACCGGCTCGGCCTGCCGGTGCGAGTCGTGCGAGAGCCCCGACTGGCGTGGGACGTCGACCGCCCCGACGACCTGAACGCCCCGGACTGGGACGCCTGCCCCTCCTGACCCGGCCCCTCCGCAGCCCCCGGGGCCGAGCGCCCCGACGGCCGTGCGATGCTTCGGGGCGATGAGCGATCCGACGCCCCTCCCCGGCCCCGTGCCGTCGCCGCTTCCCGTCGGCGAGGTGCCCACCACCGCGCCGCGGTCGATCGACCTGCCCGTGCCCGGCGCGGCCCTGGCGATCGTCGCCCACCCCGACGACGCCGAGTTCCAGTGCGGCGGCACCCTCGCCAAGTGGGCGGCCGGCGGTTGCGTCATCAACCACCTCGTGCTCACCGACGGCTCGAAGGGCACCTGGGACGCCCACGTCGACACCGAGGCGCTGATCGAGCAACGCCGCCAGGAGCAGATGGACGCGGCCAGCCAGCTCGGCTCGCGGGGCAAGGTCGTGATGCTCGGCCACGTCGACGGGGAGCTCCAGCCCACGCTCCACGTGCGCGACCAGGTCGCCTACTGGATCCGGGCCCTGAAGCCCGACGTGATCCTCGCCCACGACCCCTGGAAGCGCTACCGGCTCCACCCCGACCACCGCAACGCCGGATGGCTGGCGCTCGACGGCCTCGTCGCCGCACGCGATCCCCACTTCTTCCCGCACCACGACGTGGGCGTCCACCGCCCCGACGCCGTGCTGCTCTTCGAGGCCGAGGAGCCCGACCACGTCGAGGACGTGAGCGGCTTCGTCGACACCAAGGTGCGGGCGCTGATGGCCCACCGCAGCCAGTTCGTCACGACCCACGCCATCCCCGACGACGACGACGGCAGCGCGGCGGAGGCGTTCCGCCAGCGGGTGCTGGCCCGGGCCGCGCAGGTGGGGGTGGCCGCGGGCGTGCCCGCCGGCGAGGCGTTCAAGGCGCTCACCGAGCTGTAGGCACCGCAGCGGGCACCGTCCGTCAGCGGCGACCACCGAGCGGGCGACCGCCCACGAGCGCGAGGACCGACGCCGCGACCTCGGCGTGGGCCTCGGCCTGGGCGACCGGGTCACCGCCGAAGAGCAGGCCGCCGAGGCGGTCGGGGCGGGTGGGGACGAGCGGCCAGCGCAGCAGGTGCCCGGCGCCCGGGTGCAGGGCCAGCACGTCGCCGTCGATCCCGGCGTGGCGGCGTCGACGCACCATCGCCGCGGCCATGGCGTCGCTCGGCCAGAGCGCGTCGGAGCCGCCGGCGTGGAGCACGAGGCCGCCGCGGATGCGCTCGACCGGGATCGCCGCCAGCTCGGCGCGGGGCCGGGCCAGGCCGCCCTCGTAGGCGGCGCGCAGGTGCATCAGCTGGGGCAGGTGGCGGTGCACCGCGCGGCGCGGCGCCTGGTGCAGGAGGTCGCGGGTGATGGCCACGTCGTCGATCGGCGTGAACGGCAGGGGCTGCCCCCCGACGGACCACGACGAGCGGCCGGCCCCGACGCCCTCGTGGTCGAGCGCCTCCCAGACGACCGAGCCCGGCGACAGGCCCACGACGACCGCCGGGTCGAGCCCGTCGACGTGGGCCGCGGCGCTCAGCACCGCCTCGGCACCGCGGGAGAGCCCGACCAGCACCAGCGGGCGGTCCACCCCTTCGGTGGCACCGCGCAGCCACTGGGCCCCGGCGAGCACCGGCTCGAGCGGGATCTCGCAGAGGTCGCCGGGCAGGCCGGGCGCCCCGAAGAGCGCGACCACCACGGCGGGGACGCCACGGGAGGCGAGCGCGGCGGCCATCGGCGACATCGAGTCGAGCCCGCCCTCGGAGCCACCGACGATCACCACCGACGACGCCCCGGGCGCGGCCACGTCGGGCCGGGGCACGAAGCCCCGCGCCACCAGGCCGAGCTCGGGCTCGTGCACCTCCTGGACGTGGACGCCGTCGGCCAGGCCGGACCGGTGCACGGTTCGCACGAGTCGGTGCCCGGCCACCGTGGCCTCGACGCGGACCGGCAGCGGCCCCCACGACGGCAGGAAGAGGTCGGCCTCACCGCTCTCGGCCCACTCGGCCGACCACACCGATCCGGCGGGGTCGGGGCCGGCCCACGAGCCCGACTCGGGCGACGCCGCGCCGACGTCGAGGGTGGGGCCGGTGGCGATGAAGCGCGCCACGCTGCGCCACCGGCGGTTCATGACGTCGGCGAGGGTCACCGTGAGGCGGACGTCGTCGCCCTCGGCC
>CAMFLJ010000360.1 GCA_945957335.1 uncultured Actinomycetes bacterium
TCGTGGGCTCGGAGATGTGTATAAGAGACAGCGACGGTGGAGGCGGCGGCCAGGGTGCGGCCGGCCACGTCGTCGATCACCTGGGCGGTGATGTGCCGGTTGGACCGGAACACGGCCAGGCGGGGACGCTCGGCGGTGCCACGCACCGTCTTGCGCACGCGGCGGTGGCGCCGGATGCGGGCGTCTCGCTTCTGCTTCGCGCTGTCGCTCATGTTCCCTACTTCCCGGCCTTGCCGGCCTTGCGGACCACGCGCTCGTCGCGGTACCGCACGCCCTTGCCCTTGTACGGCTCGGGCTTGCGGATCTTGCGGATGTTGGCGGCGACCTGGCCCACGGCCTCCTTGTCGATGCCGATGACACCGATGGTGGTGGGGCTGCCGACCTCGAAGGTCACGCCGGCCGGGGCCTCGACCGAGACCGGGTGGCTGAACCCGAGGGCCAGCTCCAGCTTGGTGTCGCCCTTGGCGGTGGCGCGGTAGCCGACGCCGACGATGTCGAGGTCCTTGCGGAAGCCCTCGCTGACACCGACGACCATGTTGTTGACCAGCGAGCGGGCCAGGCCGTGCAGGGCACGGTTCTGGCGCTCGTCGTTGGGCCGCTCGACGAGGAGGGTGGCCTCCTCCTGGCGGACGGTGATCTCGCCCGGGAGGTCACGCTCGAGCGTGCCCTTCGGGCCCTTGACGGTGATGTGCTGGCCGGCGATCGACACGTCGACGCCGCTCGGCACGGTGATGGGAGCGCGTCCCACTCGAGACATTGCGGCCTCCTACCAGACGAAGCAGAGGATCTCGCCGCCCATGCGACGCTTGCGCGCCTCACGGTCGGTCATGAGCCCCTGGCTGGTGGACAGGACAGCGACACCGAGACCGCCGAGGACCCGAGGGATCTTGTCGGCCTTGGTGTAGACGCGGAGGCCCGGCTTCGACACGCGCTTGACCCCGGAGATCACGCGCTTGCGCTCGGGCGAGTACTTCATGGTCACGGTGAGGACGCGGCCCGGACGGTCGGTCGCGTCGGCCACCTCGAAGCCCTCGATGTAGCCCTCCTTGAGGAGCAGCTGGGCGAGAGCCTCCTTGACCTTGGAGGAAGGCATGCGGACCTCGTCGTGCATCGCCGTGTTGGCGTTGCGGATGCGGGTCAGCATGTCGGCGATGGGATCGGTCATGGTCATCTAGATCGTTCCCCTCACCAGCTGGCCTTCTTGAGACCGGGGATCTCCCCGGCATGCCCGAGCTCGCGCAGGCAGACGCGGCACAGCAGGAACTTGCGGTAGACGGCGTGGGGCCGGCCGCAGCGCTGGCAGCGGGTGTAGCCGCGCACCTTGAACTTCGGAGTGCGCTGCTGCTTGTTGATGAGCGCCTTCTTGGCCATTACTGCTGCCCCTCACGCTTGAACGGGAAGCCGAAGGCATCGAGCAGGGCCTTGCCCTCGGCGTTGGTACGGGCCGTCGTCACGATCGTGATGTCGAAGCCGCGGGGGACGTCGACCTTGTCGTAATCGATCTCCGGGAACATCAGCTGCTCGCTGACGCCGAAGGTGTAGTTGCCACGGCCGTCGAACGACTTCGGCGACAGGCCGCGGAAGTCGCGGATGCGGGGGATCGCCAGGCTGATGAGCCGGTCGAAGAACTCCCACATGCGATCGCCCCGGAGGGTGACCTTCACGCCGATGGCGTTGCCCTCGCGGAGCTTGAACCCGGCGATGGACTTCTTGGCCTTGGTGACGACGACCTTCTGGCCGGTGATCTGCTCGAGGTCACGGACGGCGCCCTCGAGCAGCGACTGCTGGCCGAGTGCGGCCCCGACGCCCGAGTTGATCACGATCTTCTCGAAGCGGGGCACCTCCATGATGTTCTCGAGCTCGAGCGTGTCCTTCAGCTGGGCACGGATCTCGTCGTTGTAGCGCTGCTTGAGGCGCGGGAACGTGGTGGTCGCGGTGCTCACGAGAGGTCCCCCTCGCACTTGCGGCAGATGCGGACCTTCGTGCCGTCGGGCTCGAATCGGTAGCCGATGCGGGTCGGCTTGCCGCAGGAGTTGCACACGATGGCGACGTTGGCCACCGCGATCGGCATCTCCTTGTCGATGATCCCGCCGGTGTTGGTCTGGCTGGTGGGCTTCTGGTGCTTCTTGGCGATGTTGACGCCGTCGACGATCACCCGGCCCCGCTCGGGGTAGGCGCGCGTGACGGTGCCGGTCTTGCCGCGGTCCTTGCCGCTCAGCACCTGGACGCGGTCGCCCTTGCGGATCTTCATCACAGCACCTCCGGTGCGAGCGAGACGATGCGCATGAACTTCTTGTCGCGCAGCTCACGCCCCACCGGCCCGAAGATGCGGGTGCCGCGGGGCTGCATGTTGTCGTTGATGAGGACGGCGGCGTTCTCGTCGAAGCGGATGT
Organism: uncultured Actinomycetes bacterium; assembly: GCA_945957335.1. Classification (GTDB taxonomy): domain Bacteria; phylum Actinomycetota; class Acidimicrobiia; order Acidimicrobiales; family Acidimicrobilacustridaceae; genus CAMFLJ01. The sequence goes on from CAMFLJ010000360.1 coordinate 2,394, forward strand.
AGGAGCCGTCCGGACGACGCTTCTCCTTCTTCACGCGGACGACGACGCACTTGACGACGTCGCCCTTCTTCACCGAGGCGCCGGGGATGGCGTCCTTGACCGTGGCGACGAAGATGTCGCCGATCGAGGCGTAGCGCCGCCGGGAGCCACCGAGCACCTTGATGCACAGGACTTCCTTGGCACCGCTGTTGTCGGCCACGCGCAGGCGCGATTCCTGCTGGATCATCGGGCACGCTCCAGCACGTCGACCAGGCGCCAGCGCTTCAGCTTCGAGAGCGGGCGGGTCTCCTGGATGCGGACCTTGTCGCCCACGTTGAGGTCGTTGGCCTCGTCGTGGACGTAGAGCTTGTTGGTGCGCTGGACCGTCTTGTTGTAACGGGGGTGGCGCACCCGGTCGGTGACGGCCACGACGGCCGTCTTGTCCATGCTGTTGGAGACGACCGTGCCCTCACGCACCTTGCGCGGGTTGGCCCGGGTCTCCTCGGTGGCCGCAGTGTCGTCAGCCATCAGACGGTCTCCTCGTCGGCCGCCAGCGACTCCGCAGCGGCGATCTCGCGCTCACGCAACTCGGTGTTGACGCGAGCGACCTGCTTGCGCACGACGCCGAGCCGTGCGGTGTTGTCGAGCTGGCCGGTGACGTGCTGGAAGCGGAGGTTGAACAGCTCCTCCTTGGCGCTCGCCAGCTGGTCGAGCAGCTCGGTGTCGCTGAGGTCCCGGAGGGACTCCTTGGTCTTGGCCATCAGAAACCCTCCTCCCGGGCGACGAAGCGAGCCTTGATCGGCAGCTTCTGGATGGCCCGGTCGATCGCCTCGCGGGCGATCACCGGGTCGTTGTAGGACAGCTCGAAGAGCACGCGGCCGGGCTTCACGACGGCGACCCAGCGCTCGGGGTTGCCCTTGCCCGAGCCCATGCGGGTCTCGGCCGGCTTCTGCGTGACCGGCTTGTCCGGGAACACGTTGATCCAGACCTTGCCGCCACGCTTGATGTGGCGGGTCATGGCGATACGGGCGGCCTCGATCTGGCGGGCGGTGATCCAGCCCGGCTCGAGGGCCTGGATGCCGTAGTCACCGAAGGTGACCTCGGTGCCACCCTTGGCCTGGCCCTGCGTGCGACCGCGGTGCTGCTTGCGGTGCTTGACCTTCCTGGGCATCAACATGGTCAGTCACCATCCCCGGGACGGAAGTGGGGGGTCTCGTTGTGCTGCCGGGTGGAGCGTTCGATCTCCTCCTCCTCGGCGAG
>CAMFLJ010000361.1 GCA_945957335.1 uncultured Actinomycetes bacterium
CCCGTAGGGGGCGTGGTGTCGGACATCGCTCCTCCATCCCGTCGTGAAGCCGGGCCCGGTGGCCCTGCGCGGACGTTAGCGCCGGCGGCGGTGCCCGGAACCGGATCTCAGCCGGTGCCCTCGGCCCAGAAGGGCGCCCACGTGGGCCACGAGCCGGGGACCGTGCCCAGCCCGTCGTGGTGCTCGGGCCAGTTGGCGGGCTCCTGGTCGAGCGGGTTGTGCTCGGCCTCCTGGCCGTACCAGAGCTCGTGGATGCGCCGCACGAAGTACCACGACCCCCCACGCCGCTCGTAGGTGTCGCGGTAGAGGATCGCCTGGTGGATCCAACGGGGCCCGTCCTGGATCTGGCCGTGGCAGTACACCGAGCCGGTGGCGTGATCGGCGTCGACGAGGTCGATGGCGTGGGTGCCGACGTTGAGCATCGACACGCCGACACCGCGCAGCGACACCGCGAACGACGCCTTGAGCGCCTCGCGCCCGTAGGTGTCGCGGCCGACCCGCACGTCGTCGACGAAGAGGGCCACCAGGGCGTCGAGGTCGCGGGAGTCGACCGCCACCGCGTAGTGCGAGGCGAGCTGGCGGATCTGCTCGTGGGCCCAGAGGCGCTCGACGATCTCGGTCGTGGTGTCCATGGCCACGACCGTACGCGCGCGCTCAAGGTGGGGGCACGGGTGGCCGATCTGGGGATGAGGACGAGGAGACGACCGCCATGTCGAGATCAGGGCACGCCACCGGCACGACCACCCCCCGCCGCACCCGCCGAGGCCGCCGCGCCGGGGCCTTCGCCGTGCTGGCCGTGCTGGCCCTCGTGGCCGTCGCCTGCAAGCCCGACTCCGGCTCGATCGGCGCCGTCCGCGACGCGTCCGGCGCCTTCATCGCCATCGACCACGCCAACTCCGCCGGCGGGATGATGGGGGTCGACATCCTCCTCGGCCCCGACGAGTACAACCCCTGCCACCTCCAGTACGACGACCAGGACGGCTCGCCGTACAACGACCGCTACTACGGCGCCTGCCAGGACTCCTCGCTCGACCGGGTCAGCTACTTCCGCCACATGACCTACACGTCGGGCGGCCCCGAGCTGAAGGGCGTGCTCTTCGGCAACTGGGAGATCAACCAGTGCAAGGGCCAGGGCTGGTGCCCCGACACCGGGTTCATCCTCCCCACCGACTTCGCCCGCAAGGCCACCGCCTGGGCGCTCGAGTTCTACCCCTTCGCCTCGACCGAGGGCGGCGTCCGCATCACCGGCCGCTTCGACATCCCCGGCATCTTCGGCATCTACAACAGCGGCATCGTCGGGGCCATGAACCCCGTGATCGAGGGTGAGCCGGGCAGCTTCCGCCTGGTCGGCAACATCGCCGGCGGGCCGTGGGCCGACGGCCGCTTCCAGGTCGAGGCGTTCCAGATGCCTCCGCTGACGAAGACCACCAGCGCCGGCTGGCCCGAGGAGGGCTTCTCCGTCACCCCCAGCGCCGGCGGCGCCTTCCGCAGCTGGCCCATGATCGGCGGCACGTACAAGATCTACGTGCGCGACACCGCCACCGGCGGGGGCACGATCGTGTACCGCAACCTCGGCCCCGGGTCGCGCATCGACATCAACCCGGCGGCCCGCTGCTACGGCCTGGCCGGTGGGCTCGACATCAACACCGAGCAGCGCATCTGCTAGTGGTCGGGCCGGTCACCCCGGCCGGCCGCGGGCGCAGGCGGCTCTAGCCTCCGGCCCATGACCAACCACGACGATGCCGGCGCGCCGTTCGGTGCCGGCTCGGTGTCGCTGCGCCTCTACCCCCACAACGAGCTCGCCGCGACCGAGATCGTCGACCGGCTCTGCACCATGGCGGCCACCGCCGCCGAGGTGGGCTTCGACGGTGTGATGACCTCCGAGCACCACGGAGGGTTCGCCGGCTACCTGCCGAACCCGTTGCAGGTCACCGGCTTCCAGCTCTCGGTGATGGGCCGGGGCTGGGCGGCAGCGGCGCCGGTGCTGCTCCCCCTGCGCCCCATGGCGCTGCTGGCCGAGGAGGTCGCCTGGCTCGATGCCCGCTTCCCCGGGCGGGTCGGCGTGGGCGTGGGCCCCGGGTCGCTCGAGCTCGACTTCGAGGTGATGGACGCGCAGCTCGACGATGCCGTGCCGCGCTTCAAGGCCGACCTGCCGCGGCTGTCGGCGATGCTCCGTGGTGAGGAGCTCGGCCAGCTGGAGGGCGACCGCGCCCTGGGCGGGCTGGCGGCGGCCGGCCGGTCGGTGCCGGTGATCAGCACGGCCATGAGCCCGGCTGCGGCGCGGCGGGCCGCGGCGTGCGGGGTGGGCGTGATCTACGACGGCGCCAGCGTGGTCGAGCGGCTGCGGCGCCTCTCCGACGAGCACGTCGCCGCCGGCGGCACCGGTGCCCGGGTGCTCGTGCGCCGGGTGTGGCTGGGCGAGCCGCCGACCGAGGCGTTCCAGGCCCAGGCGGAGGTCTACCGGGGCTACACCCCGGCCGAGCGCCAGGAGCACTGGCGGGGCTCGGGCTGGCTGACCGGCGACGACCCCGACGCCATCGCCGGCGAGCTGGCCGAGGTGCTGGCCGGCTCGGGGGCCACCTGCCTCAACCTGCGCATCCACGCCCCGGGCGTCGACCCCGACCGGGCCCAGGAGCAGATCGAGGTGCTCGGCCGCGAGCTCCTGCCGGTGCTGCGCCGACGGCTCGCCGACGGCTGAGGCGGTCGACCCGAGGCCCACGGCCCACGGCCCGAAAAAGACGTGGTCCCGGCTGGTTGCACCACCGAGCCGGGACCGGGATCGTGCACTCCCACGAAACCCTTCACAAAAAGGCGCGAGCCCCGGCGGGCGGGAGTGTGCCGGGGCTCGTGCAGTGGTTGGACCGCTCCCTGGCGAGGTGGGAGATCGGGCCCTGTGTAGGTGCTTCACACCGGCGGCGGGAGTTCCTCCGGCGCACGGCACAAGCTACGGACCGGCCTTCCAGCGAGCGTCAACCGATCCTCAAGATGTGGTCAATCCCGTGGCCGGCGTCAGGCGGTGGGGCCGGCGGCCTCGAGGTCGGCCCGCACGAGCGTGCGGTAGAGCTCGGCGTAGAGGCCATCGGCCGAGAGCAGCTCCTCGTGGCGGCCCCGCTCGACGATGCGGCCCTCGTCGAGGACGAGGATCTGGTCGGCGTTGGTGATCGTCGAGAGCCGGTGGGCGATGACGATGGCGGTGCGGCCGGTGAGCGCCTCGGCCAGGGCCCGCTGCACCAGGGCCTCGTTCTCGGAGTCGAGGTGGCTGGTGGCCTCGTCGAGCACGACGATGGCCGGGTCCTTCACCAGCACCCGGGCGATGGCGAGGCGCTGGCGCTCGCCGCCCGACAGGCGATGGCCGCGCTCGCCGACCACCGTGTGGTAGCCGTCGGGCAGGGCGGCGACGACGTCGTGGATCTGGGCGGCCCGGCACGCGGCCACCAGCTCGGCGTCGGTGGCGTCGGGGCGGGCGTAGCGCAGGTTCTCGGCGACGCTGTCGTGGAAGAGGTGGGGGTCCTGGCTGACCACGCCGACGGCACCTCGCACGGAGTCGAGGGTGAGGTCGCGCACGTCGTGGCCGTCGATGCGCAGCGCGCCCTCGCTCACGTCGTAGAGGCGCGGCACCAGCGA
>CAMFLJ010000362.1 GCA_945957335.1 uncultured Actinomycetes bacterium
CGTCGACGTAGAAGCGCAGCGAGGCCTCGAGGTCGGAGACGCACAGGCCGATGTGGGACACGTTCACGTTCGCCATGGGCCCATCCTGGCCCACGCGGCGGACGTCGCGCTCACGCCACCGCCACCGCCACCCCGTTGGCGCGGCGCGCTCGACGCGCCTCCGCTCAGAGGGCGCGCATGCGGTTGTTGCGGGCGTTGTGCTCGACCTCGGCCAGGCCGAGCGCCTCGAGCACCGGCGGCAAGTAGTTGCCGAAGCGGCCGCGGAGGCCCTTCTTCAGGCCGTACCAGCCCCCGACCGGGTTGTCGGCCGAGCGGCCCCACGCCTCGACCGTGCCCGGCTTGGCCTCCTTCTGCTCGTCGGCGTTGCCGAGGGGCACCCAGTCGCCCTGCCCGACCAGCCAGGCGTGGAGGTCGTCGATGCACGACAGGTGGTAGCGGAGCTGGGTCGAGCCGACCTGCACCACCAGCGCGGGCGGATCGGCGTCGGGCGCGCGGTGGGCCTCGAAGGTCGACGACCCCGGTGGGGTGGTCAGCACCCACGGGTCCTCCGGCGTGCCCGATCCCTCGATGTTCGCTGCCATCGGTTGCCCCCGTTGCCGTCGCCGCCCGGCGCGAAGTGTCGCAGGGATCACCGCACCGTGCCCCCGATCGCCGGCGCGAACTGGACTCGGGATGCAGTCCGCGGGCCCCACCCGGTACCGTCGGGCCCGTGACGATCGCGGAAGAGACCACCAACACCGACACCCCCGAGCAGGCCCAGTTCCGGGCCGAGGTCCGGGACTTCCTGGCCGCCAACGCCAAGCCCCGCCAGGAGACCAGCCCGTGGGCGATCAACGCCCACACCAGCGAGGACGAGGCCCGCGAGTACTTCGAGATCGGGTGCCGCTGGCAGCGCACCCTGTTCGACAACAACCTGGCCGGGCTGACCTACCCCGTCGAGTACGGCGGCCGGGGCGGCGCCCCGTGGATGGAGGCCATCTACCGCGAGGAGGCCGCCAACTACGACGTGTCCTCCGGCTTCATCTCCGCCACCATGGCGATGCTGCTGCCGACGCTGATGAAGCACGCGTCGGACGAGCAGAAGGCGCACTACATCCCCAAGATGCTCTCGGCGGAGATCACCATCTGCCAGCTCTTCAGCGAGCCCGGCGCCGGCTCCGACCTGGCCAGCCTGGCGTGCAAGGCCGTGCGCGACGGCGACGAGTTCGTCGTCACCGGCCAGAAGGTCTGGAACTCGGCCGCCCAGTTCTGCAACTGGGGCATGCTCCTCACCCGCACCGACCCCGACGCCCCGAAGCACAAGGGCATCACGTTCATCCTCGTCGACATGTCCTCGCCGGGCATCGAGGTGCGGCCCCTGGTGCAGCCCACCCGTGCGTCGCACTTCAACGAGGTCTTCCTCAGCGAGGTCCGCATCCCCGTCGCCAACGTGATCGGCGAGATCAACGAGGGCTGGGCCCCGGCCCGCACCGTGCTCTCGAACGAGTCGGCCTTCATCGGCGGCGGCCAAGGCATCAGCACCTTCGAGCGCCTCGTGATGCTGGCCCAGCAGTTCGGGCTGGTCGACGACGAGCTCATCCGTGAGGAGCTCGCCGTCGCCTACACCCGCGAGAAGGTGCTCGGCTACATGAGCGACCGCATCCTCACCGCGGTGCGCGCCCGCCAGGTGCCCCCGATGGACCCGTCGATCCTGAAGCTCTACATCGCGGCGTCCAAGGTGCAGACCGGCAACCTCGGCATGCGCATCGGCGGGGCCGACGCCCAGGCCGGCAGCGCCGAGGAGACCATCTGGCTCCAGCACGAGCTGATGAACCGCTTCGGCATCTCCATCGGCGGCGGCACCAACGAGGTGCAGCGCAACAACCTGGCCGAGCGGGCCCTGGGCCTGCCCAAGGAGCCGGGCTACGACAAGAACATGTCCTGGAAGGACATCCCCCGCAGCTAGCGCCCGGCCCCCGGCGGGCCGGCGGCCCGTCGTGAGCGTCGTGCCCGGGGTGGGGTTCGAACCCACACGCCCCCGAGGGGGCTGGGGGGTTTAAGCCCCCTGCGTCTGCCAGTTCCGCCACCCGGGCCCGACCGGCACGGTAGCGGCCGGGCCCGAGGGGCTCACCAGATCTCGATGCGCTCGGCGCGAGGCCGCATCATCGGCGCGTCGTCGCCGATCCCCCACGCCACCTGGAAGGCGTCGAGGTTGGAGAACGGGCCCCGCACCCGCAGTGCCCGGGGGCTGTGCGGGTCGATCTGGGCGAGGGTGCGAGCGAGCTCGTCGCTGGTGTTGGCCCGCCAGATGGTGGCGTTGGCGAGGAAGAAGCGCTGGGCGGGGGTGAGCCCGTCGATGTCGGGGCTGCCCTCGCTGACCCGGGCGTGGGCCCGCGACGCCAGGCTGATGCCGCCGAGGTCGGCGATGTTCTCGCCCAGGGTGAGCAGGCCGTTCACGTGCACGTCGTCGATGGCCACGTAGCCGTCGAACTGCTCGGCCAACCGGTCGGCGAGGGCCTGGAAGCGCTCGCCGTCCTCGGGCTCCCACCAGTCGTGCAGGGTGCCGTCGGCGTCGAACTGGCGGCCCTGGTCGTCGAAGCCGTGCGTGATCTCGTGGGCCACCACCGTGCCGATGCCACCGAAGTTGAGGGCGTCGTCGGCCTCGGCGTCGAACATCGGCTCCTGCAGGATGCCGGCCGGGAACACGATCTCGTTGCGGGTCGGGTGGTAGTAGGCGTTCACCACGTGGGGCGGCATCTCCCACTCGGTGGGGTCGACCGGCTTCGTGAGCTTGGCCTTCTCGTGCTCGAACTCGAAGCGGGCGGCCCGGATGCGGTTGAGGGCGTAGGAGTCGCGGGCGATGCCGATGCCGGTCCAGTCGCGCCAGGTGTCGGGGTAGCCGATCTTCACGCCGACGCCGGCCAGCTTGGCCAGGCCCCGCTCGCGGGTGGCGTCGCTCATCCACTGGCGGCTCTCGAGCGACCGCCGCATCTCGTCGAGGATGGCCTCGACCATGGTCAGGGCCCGCTCCTTGGCCTCGGGGGCGAAGGTCTCGTCGACGTAGACCTTGCCGAGCGCCTCGCCCATGTCGGAGCCGAGGGCGGCGATGACCCGCTTGTAGCGCTCCTTCTGCTCCTGCTGGCCGCCGACGAGCTTGCCGAAGAACTCGAAGTCGGTGCGGTCGATGGCCTCGGGCAGCGTGGAGGCCGCCGACGACACGACGTGGAAGCGGGCGTAGGCCTTGAGCACCTCGAGGTCGGTGTCGGCCAGCACGGCGGCGAGCGCCTGGGTGTAGCCGGGCTGCTGCACGTTGAGGGCGGCCACGTCGCCGAGGCCGAGGGCCACGAGGTGGCGGCGCAGCGGCAGGTCCGGGGCCATCGAGTCGACCTCGTCGAGGGTGTTGTGGTGCATCACCTTCGAGGGGTCGCGCTGCTCCTCGGCCTTGAGCTGCGGCTCGGCCAGGCGGGTCTCGAGGGCGAGCACCGCTGCGCCGTGGGCCGCGGCGACGTCGGGGTCCTCGCCCAGGTTCACGAGCTGGGCGGCCACGTGGGCGACGTAGGCGTCGCGCAGCGCGGCAGCCGCCTCGCTCTCGTCGAAGTAGGACGCCCGCTCGGGCAGCC
>CAMFLJ010000363.1 GCA_945957335.1 uncultured Actinomycetes bacterium
GCGCCTCGCAGAGCGCACCGCTCCAGAGCGCGGTCAGGGTGACGTTGACGATGCCGTGGACGTGGTGGAGGGGGAGGACCAGCAGCACCCGGTCGGAGTCGGTCCACTCCCACGCCTCGGCCATGCTCGTCACCTGCGCCAGCACGCTGCGATGGGTGTGCACCGCCCCCTTCGGCGCCCCGGTGGTGCCGCTCGTGTACACCATCAGCGCCGGCCGCTCGGGGTCGATGTCCGGCAGCTCGGCCACCGTGGGGGCCGGTCCCGACCCCGGGTCGCCGAGGTCGAGGACACGGCCCACGGCAGCCGTCGCGACGGCCGCGAGGTCGTCGGCCAGCGGGCGGTGCACCGACGAGCACACCACGGCCGTGACGCCGGCGTCGGTGACGGGGTGGGTCAGCTCGGCCAGCGGGTGGGCCGGGTGAAGCGGCACCGCCATGCCGCCGGCCAGCCACACCCCGAGCATCGCCGCGCAGAAGTCGCGGCCGGGGCGGCACACCACCGCCACGCGCTCGCCCTCGAGGTCGGTCCGGCCCCCGAGCAGCGCGGTGGCCACCGAGCGGCCGTGGTCGAGGATGTCGACGAACGAGTGGGCGCCGTCGGGGTCGAGCACCGCCGTGCGGTCGCCGAAGCCGGCGAGGCGATCGGCCCAGCCGGCTGCCGGTGCACTCGATCCCGCTGACGACATGTCGCTTCCTCCGGCTCGACGGACCGGCCGAGCGTAGGGCGGGTCGGCTCGCAGGTCAGTCGAAGTGCCGGTCGAAGAGCCCCTCAACCTCGGCCGCGGGGACGGCCTTCGAGTACAGGTAGCCCTGACCGCCGTTGCAGCCCAAACCGGCCAGCAGCTGCGCCTGCTCCTCGGTCTCGATGCCCTCCGCGGTCACCCGCATGTCGAGCATCCCCGCCAAGGCGATGATCCCGGCGATCAGTCGCCGCTCGTAGTCGTCGTTCACCATCAACGCCGTGAAGCTGCGGTCGATCTTGATCACGTCGATCGGGAAGTCCCGCAGGTACGCCAACGACGCGTACCCGGTGCCGAAGTCGTCGATCGCGACGGCGATGCCGCGGCTCGCCAGGTCCGTCAGGTTCTCGCGGACACGGTCGGTCTCGCGCATGAGCGCGGTCTCGGTGATCTCGACGCAAAGGCGTGAGGGGTCCACGCCCGACGCCGCGATCGCGGCGTCGACCACCTGGGGAAGCGTCGGCTCCGCGAGCTGCGCGGCCGCGAGGTTGATCCTGACCGTGACGGGGCCGGCGGGCCTGCGCTCCGCCCACTTGGCGGCCTGTCGGCAGGCTTCCCCGAACACCCACTCGCCGATGTCGACGATGGCGCCCGACTGCTCGGCGATCTCCACGAACCGATCCGCGCTGTACGTCTCACCGGAGGGGTGGTGCCACCTGATGAGCGCCTCGACCGCCACGACGCGGCCGGTGCCGAGCTCGATCTCCGGTTGGTAGTAGAGCTCGAACTCGCCGTTGGCGAGAGCCGGGCGCAGCCGGCCTTCGATCGCCAGGACCTCCGCGGCGCGGTCCCTGAGGTCGGTGCTGTACACCGACGCCCGGTCACGGCCCTCGTCCTTGGCCCGGTACATGGCCGTGTCGCCCCTGCCCAGGAGGTCCTCCGCGGTCGAGTGCTCGTCGGCCACCGCGATCCCGACGCTCACGGTGGCGCTGAACTGCGTGCCGCCCACGGTCAACGGCACCCGGAAGCCGCTCACCAGCCGGCGAGCCGCCGACGTCAGCTCCTCGGGGTCCCCCACGTCCGCCATGACCACGACGAACTCGTCCCCGCCCATGCGGCCGACCAGGTCGCCGGTGCGGACGAGGGCGGCCAGCCGTTGGGACGCGGCGCGGAGCACCTCGTCACCGACGGCCCGGCCATGGGAGTCGTTCACGAGCTTGAAGCGATCGAGGTCGAGCATCAGCACCCCGACGTGGCGGCCGGCGGCCGCGCCGGACCGAAGAGCCTCGGTCAGTCGCTCGACGACCCGCTCCCGACTGGCCAGACCGGTCAGCTCGTCCCGGCCCACCCGGGCCGAGGCCGCCGCCTCCAGGCGATGGCGTTCGGTGTTGTCCCGCCAGGTGCAGCTGGCCCCGTCACCGAGCTTCACCGCCCGCAGGTCGACGATGCGCCGGATCCGACGACGGACGTCCTCGTAGCGGAGGTCCTCGATGGCGAACGGCTCACCCGTCTCGATGACCTCGCCGAGCACCTTCACCACGATGTCCATCGTGCTCGGCGGAAGGTGGGAACGGAGGCCCTGGCTCAGGATCTGCTCGCGTCGGAAGCCGATGTGCTCGCAGGCCGTGTCGTTCACCTCGATGCAGACGAAGTCGATGATGCTCCCGTCGGCGACCCGGACGGCGCTCACGACCATGTGGGGATCGAGCATGGTGTCCGACGTCGCCTCGGCGCGCTCGTGCTCGAGGCGCGCCCGCTCCTGGGCCCTGACGAGATCGTCGACATCGCGCAGTGCGACGACCCGGTCATCGGTGGCGCCTCCGTCGTCGAGCGCGACGGAGGACGTGAGCGACATCCACCGGTCGTCGCCGTCACGGTGCCTCGCCCGCACGAAGATCGGATCAGCCGGGGCTTGCGAGTCCGGTGGAGCTCCCGCGGACCAGGCGCCGCGGTCGTCCGGGTGGAAGAGCTCGTCGAGGGCTCGACCGACGGTCGCCTCGGCCGACCAGCCCAACGTCTCCTCGACGCTGGGCGAGATCCACCGCACGAGTCCGTCGGGTGTCGTGCGGACCACGAGGTCGCTCGTGTGATCGGCGAGGAGCTGGAAGCGCCGGCGGTAGTGCTCGAGCGCCTCCCTGGTGTTGACCTCCTCCTCCGCGTCGTGCCAGGACGCGATGCGGCCGACCACCTGGCCTTGGCCGTCCAGCATCGGACGCACGAGGATCGAGACCCATCGCCAGCCGTCCTCGGCGTGGGCCAGGCGGATCGTCATCGAGCCCTCGCGTCCGGCCAGCACGTCGTTCTGGACCTCCCCGATCGCGGCCCGATCGGCGGGATGCACGAGGTCGGCGAAGGTGTGCCCGTAGAGCTGGTCCGGTGTCCACCCGAGCAACATCGACACCGAGTCGGACACCCACTCGATGACGCCGTCATTGCTGCCGGCCACCACGACCTCGGAGGTGTTCTCGGCCATGAGGAGGTAGCGCTCCTCGAGACGGGCGAGCGCTGCTTCTCGCCGCACCCGACCGGTGACCATCCGCCAGTTGACCGTCACGCCGTCACCGAAGCGCACACCTCGGAGGTCGAAGTAGCCGCCGCTCTCGTCGGGACCGATCTGCGTGCTCCGCATCTCGATCGCACGGCCGGTCTCCACGGTGGCGACATAGGCCGCGAGCACATCTGAGCCGGCGAGGTGAGGCGAGCTCTCCAACAGTCGGGTGCCGAGCAGCTCGGCGCGCGCCAGGCCGAGGGCATCGCAGGCTGCGGCGTTGGCATCCACGAACTCGAAGTCCACGATCTCCTCTCCGTCGTCACGGACGGCCTGCAGGCGGATGCGGGGGTCGAGGAAGGAGAAGAGCTGTCTCTTATACACATCTGACGCTGCCGACGAAGAGGATAGTGTGGG
>CAMFLJ010000364.1 GCA_945957335.1 uncultured Actinomycetes bacterium
GCGCACGCGCTCACCCGGGAAGTGGGTGATCTCGAACCGGGGGCCGGTGGGGGCGACGCCGAGGTAGCGCAGCAGCGGCTCGTCGGTGACCCAGTAGAGGGTGGCGCCGTCGACGGCCGTGTGGGTGGCGGCGCTGCCGGCAGGCAGGACGAAGAAGTCGCCCTCGGCCCACACCAGCTCGCGGCCACCGATCGACGAGGCACCCGATCCGGAGACCACGTGGTAGAGCTCCGAGGTGGCCACCGGCGCGGTGTCGACGTGGTCGCCGGGGGCGATGCGCACGAACGACGCCAGGAGCGCGGGCGAGGTGGCGGGGCCGTCGTGGATGCCCAGGGCGCCGGAGAGGTCGAAGGGCACGATGCCGGTGCGCACCGAGCGGTGGCGCTCGGCCGGGAAGTGCTCGAGCGGGATGCCGGGGATGCGGCCGGACCCGATCGGGTTGGCCGCCCGGGTGTACTCGAAGTAGCGGGCGTCGCCCGTCCAGTCCTCGAGGGCCTCACCGACGACGATCGCTGGTTCCATCCCACGAGTCTGGCCGCACCGACGGCCGTCCGCACCGGTCGAGGGCTGCTCGTCGGGCTGTCGGAGGGGTGGGCCTAGACTTCCCGCCCATGTCCGATCGCGGCCTCACGCACCTCGATCCCCTCGGCCGGGCCCGCATGGTCGACGTCACCCCCAAGGAGGTGACGCACCGACGGGCCATCGCCCGGGGCCGGGTCTACATGAGGCCCGAGACCTCGTCGCTGGTCGCCCGGGGCGCCATCAGCAAGGGCGACGTCCTGGCCGTGGCCCGCGTCGCCGGCATCCAGGCCGCCAAGCGGGCCCCCGACCTCATCCCGCTGTGCCACCCGCTGCTGGTCGGCTCGGTGTTCATCAACTTCCGCATCGAGGACCGCTTCATCGAGGTCGAGGCCCAGGTCGAGACCGTCGACCGCACCGGCGTCGAGATGGAGGCGCTCACCGCCGCCACCGTCGCCGCGCTGACGATCTACGACATGTGCAAGTCGTCCGACCGCTCGATGGTGATCGGCGACGTCACCCTCTGGGAGAAGACGGGCGGCCGCTCCGGCGTGTACCGCCGCGACCCCCTCGAGCCCCTCGGCGGCGACGCCCCGGTGGGTGAGGCCGACGGCTCGTTCGGGGCGCTCCTCGACGACGACCTCGACGAGGCGTTCGACGACGCCTACGGCGACCTCGACGACTGATCCGGCCTGCCGATGTGTGGCGAGCGCCACACGCGCTGGCAGTCCATGACGCTCCGTAGTAGAACCGTAACGTTCGTTTGACGTCCACCGACCGCACGGTGGGGCGCCGGGTCCACCACCCGCTCGCAGCCCCTTAGTACGGTCCCGATCACCGAAGTGAGGCCCGGAGCGTGACACTCGTGGTGCTGGTGATCCTGGCAGTGGTGTGGGCGGTGTACCTCGTCTCGTGGGTCCGCTCGCGCACCGAGCACCGCCGGGTGAACTCGATCAACTCGTTCTCGAACCACCTCTCGGTGCTGGAGCGCACCACCCCCGGTGCCCGCTCCGCCCGTCCCGCCACCATGGCCGGCTCGCTGCCCGGCCAGGCCACCTTCGGGCCCCGTCGCCCCACGATGTCGCAGACCAAGAAGCGTCGCCGCGACATCCTCGTCGGCCTCCTCGCCGCCACCGGCGCCACCTTCCTCGGCATGCTGGTCATCGGCGGCATGGTCACCTACCTCTTCGGCCTCTCGCTCCTGCTCACCGCCGCCTACGTGCTGGCGCTGGCCAGCATCCAGAAGCAGGCCATCGAGCGGCGACACAAGGTGCGCTACCTCGAGGCGCCGGCGGTCACCGCCTGGGCCGACCAGGGTCAGGACTGGGCCGAGGGCGACGACGCCGACTACGGCTACCCGGCCCGCCAGATCTACGCCGTCAACGGCCGCTGATCCCGCTCCGGGCGGCGGCGTGACCGACGAGGGGACCGGCCCCGACCGACGTCGGGCCGAGCTCGCCGACGCCGTCGAGAGCGTGCGCGCCGGCCTCTCGGAGGCCAACGACGCCCGTGAGATCGCCCTGCCGGCGTGCCGTCGGGCCATCCGGGCCTCGGGCAGCTCGATCCGTGCCGTCCACCGCCGTGAGCCCGAGCGGGCCCGTGCGCTGCGGGTGGAGGCCGTCGAGGCGCTCCGGGAGGCCCAGGTGGCTCTCGGGCCCCACCCGGCGGTCGCCCACGCCGGGTTCCTGCACGACGCCGAGCGAGAGGTCGCCGAGGCGCACCTCACCGCCGCCCTCGTGGCCGGCGACCACCTGCCCGGCCCGTCCGAGCTCGGGGTCGACGGGGCCCCGTGGCTCAAGGCGCTGGCCGAGGCGGCCAGCGAGCTGCGCCGCTACACGCTCGACCGGCTGCGCGAAGGCGACCTCGAGCAGGGCGAGGCGCTGCTCGGCGCCATGGATGACGCGTACGACGTGCTCGTCACCGTCGACTTCCCCGATGCCATCACCGAGGGCCTGCGCCGCACCGTCGACGCCTTGAGGGCCGTGCTCGAGCGCACCAGGGGCGACGTCACCGCCACGGTGGTGCAGGCCCGGCTCCAGAAGGCCATCGAGTCCCGCTGACGGCCGCCGCCTGACTTCGGCGGCGAGGGCCGAGGCCGTCGCACCCTGGCTCAGAACGACCGCAGCGGGCCCGAGGGGCCCGCTGCGTCAGTACTCCGGCATCGCTGCCTCGGCGCTCGTGGCGCCGGGCGCTCAGCACTCCTGCATGAACTCCTGCACGACCCAGTAGCGGCCGCCGCCGTCGCGGGTGACGCCCACGCCGATCGACTGGAAGCTGCGGTCGAGGATGTTGGCCCGGTGGGGGGCCGAGTTCATGAACGCCTGGTGGACCTGGTCCATCGAGTAGCCGTAGCCGACGTTCTCACCCAGGCGGCACCAGCGGTAGCCGTTGCCGTCGGGGAGGCTCGAGTGCGACAGGGCCTGGTCGTTGGCCAGCTTGCGCGACCAGTTGAGGGCCTTGAAGTAGAGGTCGATGTTGGTTCCGAGGCCGCCGAGGCCGACGGACGACCGGCTCTGGTTCACCAGGTCGGTGCCGCGGTCCTCCTCGGGGCTGCAGGCGCCGAGGGCCATGACCACGACCGCCACGAGCACGGCGACGACGCCGGCCTTCTTGGCGGTGCTGCGCCGCTTCGTCGGATGAGCTGCTTCGGGCGTCTCGTTCAACATGTCCCTGGGTTTCGGTAGAGCGGCCGCCGGACTTGAGAGTGTTTAGCCCAATCCGACGGCTCATGTTGCGATCCGGTGACGAACATCATGTTTCTGAGACACGACCGACGCTGCGTGCACCCGTGCCCACCGGAGGTGGACGGTAGTCGGTCCTCTCGATTCCCGCCGGGGAGCGGGCGTCGGGTATCCTCACGACCCCTGCGGGGGTGTAGCTCAGTTGGCTAGAGCGCTACGTTCGCAACGTAGAGGTCGGGAGTTCGATTCTCCTCACCTCCACCCGGTCCCACCGGACCGCAGGACCTCGGAAGGCCCGGCCCCAGCGGCCGGGCCTTCTCGCGCCCGGGCCCGTCATCGGTGTCAGCCGCGATGGGTCTGATACCCCAAGGGGTATGAC
>CAMFLJ010000365.1 GCA_945957335.1 uncultured Actinomycetes bacterium
CTCGAGCACCGGGCCCTGCTCGACGTGCAGCTCGAGGAAGGCGACGGGCACCTCGCCGGGGCACGGGGTGGGGCCGGCGTAGCCGATGGCGTCGAGCTCGTCACCGAAGCGGCTGCCGTCGATGCCGACGACGTCGCGCGCCTCCTCGACCGTGAGGCCGCCGACGTACGCGAGGCTGCCGAGCATGTCGGGGGCGAAGCGGCTGCCCTCCTCGTCGGTGAAGAAGGCGACGGCCACGCCGTGCTCGGTCTCGACGTCGTGCTCGATCAGCGTCTCGATCACCTCGAGGCCGGCCAGCACGCCGAGGTTGCCGTCGTAGAGGCCACCCGTGCGGACGGTGTCGATGTGCGATCCGGTCATGACCGGCGGCCCGGGACGGCGACCGGGGCGCACGGCCACCACGTTGCCGACCGCGTCGACCGAGACGGCCATGCCGAGGTCACGCATCCAGGTGCTGACGAGGTCCCGCCCGTACTGATCCGCCTCGGTGAGGGCCAGGCGGCACACGCCACCGTCACCCGTGCTGCCCACCGCGCCCAGCTCGTGGAGCCGGCGCAGCAGCCGGCCACCGTCGACCCGCAGCGAGCGCGGGTCGGTGACGGGCTCGGCGGCCCGTGCCGGGGTGATCGGGGCGCTCATACCGGGGCTCTCATGACGTGCGCGAGACTACTGCCTTCAACAATTTGTCAACCTCGGCCGAGGAGCTTGTTGACGTGCTCGTAACGGGCGGCACCCTGATCGACGTCGACGGTGAGCGGGTCGCCGACGTGCGCATCGGCACCGACGGCCGCATCGCCGAGGTGGGCCCCACCCTGGCGCCCCTGCCCGGCGAGGAGGTGCACGACGCCACCGGCCGATTCGTGATCCCCGGCGGGGTCGACGCCCACACCCACCTGCACCTGCCCCTCGGCGCCATCGGGGCCAGCGACGACTTCCACACCGGCACGGTGGCGGCCGCGATCGGCGGCACCACCACCGTGATCGAGTACGTGACCGCCGAGCGCGGCAGCGACCCGGTGCAGCGCCTCGAGGACTGGAAGCGGCGGGCCGAGCCGGCGTCGGTCGACGTGGCCATGCACATGACCTTCACCGAGGCGGTGGCCGAGGGCGTGGTGGCCGAGTGCGTCGAGCGCGGCGTCACCACCTTCAAGCTGTACATGGCCTACCCGGAGACGCTGCAGGTCGACGACGACGTCATCCTCGACATCCTCACCATGGCCAAGCGCCGGGGCGGCATGGTCACGATCCACGCCGAGAACGGCGGGGCCATCACCGCCCTCCGCCGCCAGGCCCTCGCCGCTGGGCGCACGGGCGTGTTCGAGCACAGCCGCACCCGCCCGGCCCTGCTCGAGGGCGAGGCCGTCGCCCGCGCCACCGCCCTCGCCGAGGTGGCCGAGGCGCCGATCTACGTGGTGCACATGTCGTCGGCACCCGCCCTGCAGGCGCTGCGCGCCGCCCAGGAGCGCGGCGTGGCCGCCTACGGCGAGACCTGCCCGCAGTACCTCTTCCTCGACGTCGACCGCCTGGCCGACCCCGACGGCGAGAACTTCGTGTGCACGCCACCCCTGCGCGACCCGTGGCACAGCGAGGAGCTGTGGGAGGGCATGGCCCGCGGTTGGCTCCACACCGTCGCCACCGACCACTGCCCGTTCTGGGTGGCCGACCGCCACGCCGGCATGCAGGCCCGCCCCGATGGGTGGCGCGACTTCACCGAGATCCCCGGCGGGCTGCCCGGCATCGAGACGCGGCTCGCGCTGATCTGGGACGGCGTGCAGCGCGGCAAGCTCTCGCGCTCGGACTGGGTGCGGCTGTGCTCCGAGGCGCCGGCCCGCCTGTTCGGGCTGTGGCCGCAGAAGGGCAGCCTGCGGGTCGGGGCCGACGGCGACGTCGTGGTGTGGGACCCGCAGCGCTCGCAGAGCCTCGACGCCGACGCCCTGCACATGGCCACCGACCACTCGCCCTACGAGGGCATGACCGCCACCGGATGGCCGTCGCTCGTCACCGTCCGGGGTCGGGTCGTGGCCGAGGACGGGCGCTACGTGGGCGAGCCCGGCTACGGCCGGTTCGTGGAGCGCGCCCCGATCGTGCGGGACTAGCGCTGTCGGCCGGGCCTGGTCAGCCGAGGGCGGCCACCATCAGCTCGTCGAGCTGGTCGAGGGCCCGGCGGGCGTAGCCCTTCCAGAGCAGGCCGAGCACCGGCAGGGCGACGGCGAGGAGCGAGTCGGCAGGGTGGATCGTCCACTGCCAGGTCACGCGGGTGCCGGATCCCACCGGGTCGAAGCTCCACGTCCCGTCGATCGAGCCGGCCAGCACCTTGAACGCGCCGGTCAGGCCGGTGAGCTCGTAGGTGAAGCGGCGGGGCGCCTCGACGGTGAGGAGCTCCTCGTGCATCGACGCGCCGTCCGCGGTGTGGATCGTGCGCACGCCGCCGACCTCACCCCACGGGGTCGGGCCGTCGACCCGGGCGATCGGGGGCAGCGGGCCCCACCAGCGGTTGAACAACCGGGGCAGGGGCTCGGGCAGCGTGAACGCGAACGCCTGCTCGACCGGGAAGGGCACGGTGCGCGAGCAGGCGACGGTCAGCGGGGAGGCCATGGCCAAGGGTCGCACCCCGGCGGCCGGCCGGCAACGGGGCCGAGGCATCCGGGCGCTGGGCGCCGAGGGCCCGCCGGCGCCTCGGCGAGGGGGGTCAGCCGCTCTGCTGCAGCGCGTTCAGGTAGTTGTAGACGGTGAAGCGGGAGACGCCGAGCACCTCGGCCACGTCCTCGACCGAGCGGCGCAGGGTGAAGGCGCCGAGCTCGTCGAGGCGGCGGACGAACTCCTGCTTCTGCTCGCGGTCGAGGTCGCCGGCGGCGCTGCCGAGGTCGCGCTCGACGGCGGCGATCATGCGGTCAAGGGCGCCGTCGAGGCTGGCCGGGCGGACACCGCCGACCAGCACGCCCTCCCACCGCAGCTCGATGTCGCCGGCCCTCACCCGCGAGGCCGGGACGACCTCGGCACCCAGCGAGTCGGCCACCGGTTGGACGGCGTCGAGCAGCGGATGACGGGGGGTGCGGGCCACCGGCGAGAGGCTACTGCCGCGGCCGGGAGGCGCTAGATTCAACATTCTGTTGAATGCCGCGCGACGAGGCGCGACCAGCCGGACCACCGTGCCCGACTCCCCCCGGAGGCACATCCGCATGCCGCAGCCCACCCGCTGCTTCGTCAACGACAGCCGCTCCGGCGAGGGCTGGCCACCGCCGTCGGGCGGCATCGCCTCGGCCCCGATCGACCTGCACCGACGCCTGCCCGGCTACGCGCCGACGCCGCTGCACCGGCTGCCCGGCCTGGCCGCCGAGCTCGGCCTCGGCGACGTGTGGGTGAAGGACGAGTCGAGCCGCCTCGGGCTGCCCGCGTTCAAGATGCTCGGCGCCTCGTGGGCGAGCTACCGGTCGCTCGTCGAGCGCCTCGGCCACGAGCCCGAGTGGTCGACCATCGACGAGCTGGCCGCCGCGCTCGACCCGATCCGCCCGATCACCCTGTGCTCGGCCACCGACGGCAACCATGGCCGGGCCGTGGCCCGCAC
>CAMFLJ010000366.1 GCA_945957335.1 uncultured Actinomycetes bacterium
CTCGCCGACAGCGGCCATCACCTCGAGGGCGGACGGCGCCGGGGCCGACTCCTCGTCGGGGTACTCGACGAGGCCGTAGGGCAGGGCGACGGTGGCCACGATGCCGCCGTCGTCGCGAGGGGCGAGGCGCACGCTGAGGCCGTAGCGGGCGGCGAGGCGGCCGACCACGGTGAGGCCGAGCGAGCGGCTGATGACGAGACCGACCATCGGCGGGTGGGCCAGGTGGTGGTTGGCGTCGGCGAGCTGGTCCTCGCTCATCCCGATGCCACGGTCGGCGACGGTGATCACGTAGCCGTTGCGGGCGTCGTAGCCACCCAGGACCTCGACGCTCGTGTTCGGCGGCGAGGCGTTGGTGGCGTTCTCCATGAGCTCGGAGAGCAGGTGGGCGAGATCGGCGGCCACGTTGGCGGCCACGGTGGCCTCGTCGAGGGCCAGGAGGTGGACCCGCTGGTAGTCCTCGACCTCGCCGATGGCGACGCGCACGACGTCGGAGACCGGCACGGGGGCGCCACGGCGGCGGGGCGGGTCGGCGCCGGCCATGACGAGGAGCGACTCCGCGTTGCGGCGCATCCGGGTGGCGAGGTGGTCGAGCTTGAAGAGGTTGTCGAGCTGGTCGGGATCGCGCTCGTTGCTCTCGAGGTGGTCGATGAACTCGATCTGGCGGTCGAGGAGGCTCTGGTTGCGGCGGGCCAGGTTCACGAAGATGTCGCCGATGCCCTTGCGGAGCAGGCGGCCCTGCTCCTCGGCCACGTCGACGGTCACGGCCTGGATCGAGTTGAAGGCGGCGGCGAGGTCGCCGATCTCGTCGTGGGAGTCGACCACGATCGGGGTGAGGGTCTCGGCGATCGCCTCGTTCTCCTCGTCCTCCGGGCTGCGCAGCTGCTGGACCAGGGCGGGGAGCTGCTCGTCGGAGAGCTTGCCGGCGGCCTTGGTGAGCCGGCTCAGCGGCCCGGTGATCGAGCGGGCGACCACCACGGCGATGCCGAAGGCGATGGCCAGGCCGACGGCGCCGGCGAGGAGGTAGAGCATCACCGAGCGCGAGGCGGCCTGCTCCTGCGAGCGAGCGGTGTCGACCACCTGCTGGGTGAGGCCGTTGTCGACGTTGGTGAGGCCCTGGAGCCCGCCGATGGCGGTGTCGAACGCCTTGGTGGCGCCCACCGTGACCCGGTTGCCGGCGCCACCCTGGGCGAGCACCTCGGAGGCGAGGTCCTGGTAGGCGACCACGCCGTCGGCGTTGGCCACGGCCTGCTTCTGCTGGGGGGTGGCACCCGACCGGCTGAGGTTGTCCTGGGCACGGGCGTAGGTCTGGCCGGCGGCGACGGCGCGGTCGTAGGACTCGCAGTCGTTGCGCACGTCCGGGCACAACGCGCCGGAGCGGTCGACGAAGCCGCCGGTCTGGGCGGCGGCCACGATGAGGGCGGACTCGGCCGACTGGGCCTCCCGGAGCTGCTCGACGCGGGCGGTGGCGTCGAGGCCGCGGAGGAGGTCGGGGTCGTTGGCCTCACCGGTGAGCGACGAGTTGACGCCCACGAACGAGCTGATGGCGTCGCCGTAGAGCTCGGCGACGGTGTAGGGCTGGCTGAGGCTGCTGTCGACCTGGCCACGGAGGCCACGGAGGCTGTTGAGCCGGGTCTCGGCGAGGCTGAGGTTGGCGGCCAGCGAGCCGTCCTTGGGGCCCCGGTCGAGCGACTTCACCGCAGCCTGGTAGCGGGTGACGGCGGCGTCGGTGCGGGTCCGCTGGGCGTCGAGCTCGTCGCGGCCGGTCGTGCCCCTGCTGGCGCTGTAGACGGCGGAGCGGATCTGCTCGACCTGGAGCTGGCTCACGAGGTCGGCGCCCACCAGGGCGAACGAGCTGAGGTCCTCGACGCGGGCCGCGTCGGACGCGTCGGCCCGGCGGTCCCGGACGCCCACGGCGACGAGCGCGACGATCACGAGCATCGGCGCCAGGAGGATGACGAAGAGCTTCGTTCCGACCTTCAGGTTTCGCAGCATGAGGGGCCTCTGGTGCTCGGGCTCGGCGCGGACGGGTCCGCCCCGTCCCACGAGTGGTCCGGTGGGTGGGTCCACCGACCCACCCGGTCGCTTCAAGTGATCGGGCCGCTCGGGCGGGGACTTGAGCGCCACCCACCGCGCTGCGCGCGAGAAGTCCCTCGTTCGCGCACGGCCCGGGACTACCTTCTTGCCGATGCAGGTGGGAGAGCCGTCTGCATCACCGTCGGATTGGGGCTCCGAAGCTCCTGGGGCGGCGAACTTCGACAAGGAGCGACGATGAGCGACACCTCACAGGGCCCGGGCTGGTGGCAGGCCTCCGACGGCAAGTGGTACCCGCCCGAGCAGGGGCCGGCTGCGACCCCCGTCCCCGCCGCACCCTCCGGTGACCTCGCCGACTGGGGCCAGCGCGCGATCGGCATCCTGATCGACTGGCTGATCATCTTCGTGATCGCCATCGTCGGCATCTTCCTCGTCGTGATCGTGAGCGTCGTGTCGAACGCCCTCGGCACGCTCGTGTCGCTCCTGCTGTGGCTGGTCCTCACCGTGGCCTGGCTCTACATGGGCTACCTCGTGGGCCTGAAGGGCCGCAGCCCGGGCATGGCGATCATGGGCCTGCGCTGCGTCAGCGCCGAGACCGGCGAGCTCATCGGCGGCGGCATGGGCGTCGTGCGCACCATCGCCCACATCGTCGACTCGTTCATCTGCTACATCGGCTGGCTGTTCCCCCTCTGGGACGCCCAGCGCCAGACCATCGCCGACAAGTTGGTGAAGACCCACGTGCTGGCCAACCAGCCCAAGGAGTCCTTCAGCATCGACCTGCTCAAGCCCTGAGCGGCTGAGCCAATCGACCAGGAGACGACATGAGCGACACTTCACAGGGCCCGGGCTGGTGGCAGGCCTCCGACGGCAAGTGGTACCCGCCTGAGCAGGCGCCGGGCGGCGGTGCGAGCCCCGCCGGGGGCGGCGGCGTGGCCACCGTGGACATCGGCGGCGCCTTCTCCTACGGCTGGGGCAAGTTCACCCAGAACGTCGGCCCGCTGATCGTGGCGGTGCTCGTGATGTGGGTGCTGCAGCTGATCGTGCAGGCCATCGGCTTCGGCTTCCGGTCGCTGATCCTGCGCCTGATCGTCGGGCTCGTCGCGGTCCTGGTCGGCGCCATCGCCAGCTTCGGCCTCGCCAACGTCTCGCTGAAGCTGGTCAACGGCCAGCCCGTCGAGATCTCCGACGCCCTGCCCACCGGCAACCTGGTGATGAGCTACGCCATCACGGCGATCCTCATCCAGATCGTCGTCACGATCGGCCTCTACCTCTGCATCGTCCCCGGTGTCATCGCCGCGGTGTTCCTGTGGTTCGGCCACTTCGTGGTGCTCGACGAGGGCGTGGCCCCCGGCGACGCCATCTCCCGGGCCAGCAAGCTGGTGCAGGGCCACTTCGGCTCCGTGCTCGGCTTCATGGTGCTCGCCCTGCTGATCAACATCGTCGGCGCCATCCTCTGCGGCATCGGCCTGCTGGTCACCATCCCCCTCACGACCGTGGCTGCGGCCTACGTCTACAAGGGCTTGAAG
>CAMFLJ010000367.1 GCA_945957335.1 uncultured Actinomycetes bacterium
CGTCAGATGTGTATAAGAGACAGCACCGATCCCGACGACGCGGCCCGGGCGGCCCGTCGCATCGAGGAGGAGGCCGGCCGCATGGGCGCCCTCGTCGACGACCTGCTGCTGCTCTCGCGTCTCGACGAGGGGCGCCCCCTCGAGCACGAGCTCGTCGACCTCCGCGCCCTCGCCGTCGACGCCGTCGACGACGCCACCGCCGTCGATCCCACCCGGCCCGTCGTCCTCGCCGCGGGGCCGCCGGTGCTGACCCTCGGCGACGCCGCCCGGCTCCAGCAGGTGATCGCCAACCTCCTCGCCAACGTGCGCGACCACACGCCCGTGGGCACGGCCGCCACCGTGTCGGTCACCGCCACCGCCGACGAGGCGGTGCTCGTCGTGCACGACGACGGGCCGGGGCTCGAGGAGGGCACCAACGAGGTCGTGTTCGAGCGCTTCTGGCGGGCCGACCCCGCACGAGGTCACCGCCCCGGGGTGGCCGGGGGCAGCGGGCTGGGCCTGTCGATCGTGCAGGGCGTCGCCCTCGCCCACGGCGGGCGCGCCACCGCCACCGGCGGACCGGGTCGGGGCACCACGGTGACGGTGACGCTGCCGCTGGCCCCCGCCGAGCCCCGCCTCGCCGCCGCGGCATCCACAAGCGATCTGAAAGGTCGCTGAAAGGTCCCTTCAACCGGCGGTGGTCGGATCACCGCCATGACCACCCGACCCACCTCCGGGCGCCCCCTCCCGTCGAGGGCGCGATGAGCCCCCGCGCCCTCCTCAAGCCCTGGATCGTGATGCCGGCGGTCGCCGTGGCCGCGGTCGCGATCTGGTGGTTCGGCATCCACGACAGCGGGGCCTCGGCGACGAGCACCACCGCGGCGTTCCCCGGTGCGGTGGCCCAGGTCGTGCAGGCCACGGTCGGGCCCATGGACCAGACGGTGTCGGCCCAGGGCACCGTCGCCGCCGCCGCGTCGGACTCGCTGTCGTTCGCGACCGGCGGGACCGTGACGGCCGTGAACGTGAAGGCCGGCGACACCGTCACGGCCGGCGAGGTGCTGGCCACGCTCGACTCGGCCCAGCTCCAGGCCAACGTGAGCCAGGCCCAGTCGAGCCTCGCCCAGACCCAGGCCAAGCTCGCCGACGACCAGGCGGCGGGCGCCTCCTCGGCCCAGATCGCGGCCGACCAGGCCAGCGTCGCGACCGCCCAGGATTCGCTGACGGCCGCCCAGCAGGCCCTCGCCGGAGCATCGCTCGTCGCCACCATCGACGGCACCGTCGCCAGCGTGAACCTCACGGTCGGCGAGAACCTCGGGTCGAGCGGCACCGGCGGCGTCAGCCAGACCGGGACCGCGAGCGGGTCGGGTGCGTCGGCCTCGAGCCTCGGGACCGGCTCGACGTCCTCAGGGGCCGCCCGTGCCGGTGCTGCTGCCAGCGCCGGCACCGGCACGGGCGCCTCGTCCAGCGGGACCTCCTCGTCGGCGCAGATCCTGGTGAACAGCACCGGCAGCTTCCAGGTCAGCCTCGGCGTCAACAGCTCCGACATCTCCCGCATCACCACCGGGCAGACCGTGCAGCTCACGGTCTCGACCTCGACCTCGACGGGCCGCGGTGGGTTCGGCGGGGCGGGGGGTGGCTTCGGTGGAGGCGGCCAGGGTGGAGGCGGCCAGGGCGGAGCGACCGGCAACGGGACGGGCACCGGCACGACCGGCGGTGGGCGCCAGAGCACGACCGGCAGCGCCGGCGCCACGGCCACCGGGACGGTGACGGCCGTGGGCGCGGTGGCGTCGGCCTCCTCGGGCGTGGCGACCGTGCCCGTCACCGTGGCGTTCACCGGTGACCCCACCAAGTTCTTCGTCGGCGGCACCGTCACCGCCCAGATCGTCACCTCCCAGACCGGCGACGTCGTGCAGGTGCCCGCCCGGGCGGTGACGACCGACAGCGACGGCACGGCGACCGTGACGGTCAGCCTCGACGGGTCGACGACGAACACACGGGACGTGACCGTCACGACGGGCACGACGTCGGGTGGCCAGGTGGAGATCACCAGCGGGCTCAACGGTGACGAGCCGGTCGTGGTGAAGCCCCGCACCTTCGGCGGCGCCACCGGCGGGGCGGGCACCGGGTCGGGCACCCGGACCTCGACCTCGAACCGCACCGGCAACGGGGGCTCGCAGTGAGCCACCCCGTCCCGGTCATCGAGATGGTCGGGGTCGACAAGGTCTACGCCAGCGGGCCGATCGAGGTCGCGGCCCTCCGCGGCGCCACGCTCCGGATCGACGCCGGCGAGCTCGTCGCCGTCGTCGGGCCCTCCGGCTCGGGCAAGTCGACGCTGATGCACATCCTCGGCTGCCTCGACGTGCCGACCGGCGGGACGTTCCGTCTCGCCGGCCACGACGTGTCGACCCTCCACGAGGACCAGCTCGCCGACGTGCGCAACCGGATGATCGGCTTCGTGTTCCAGCAGTTCAACCTGCTGGCGTACATGTCGGCCTGGCGCAACGTCGAGCTGCCCCTCGTCTACGCCGGCGTCGAGCGTTCCGAGCGGCACGAGCGCGCCCTCGCCGCGCTGGCGAAGGTGGGCCTCGCCGACCGCGCCGACCACCGTCCCGGCGAGCTCTCGGGCGGCCAGCAGCAGCGCGTCGCCATCGCCCGCGCCCTGGTCACCGAGCCCGCGCTGATCCTGGCCGACGAGCCCACCGGCAACCTCGACTCGTCGTCGACCGGCGAGGTGCTCGGCCTGCTCAACGACCTCCACGACGACGGCCGCACGATCGTCCTCATCACCCACGAGGCCGACGTGGCGGAGCACGCGTCGCGCACGGTGACCATCCGCGACGGCGTGGTGCACGACGGCGTCGCTCCCCCGGCCACCACCGGGGTGGCCCCATGACCTGGCGCGACACCTTCCGCACGGCCACCGAGGCGGTCAGGACCCACCGCCTGCGGTCCGCGCTGACCGTCCTCGGCATCCTGATCGGCATCGTGGCGGTGATGCTCTCGGTCGGCATCGGCCGCGGCGCCCAGGCCCAGGTCCAGGCCGACATCGACCAGCTCGGCACCAACATCCTCGTGGTGTCGCCCGGCAGCTCGACCGACAGCAGCGGCGCCCGTGGCGGCTTCGGCACCGCGTCGACCCTCACCAAGCAGGACGCCGCGGCCCTCGCCGGCAACGCCGCCGCACCCGATGTGCAGACGGTCGCGCCGGTGTCGACCACCAGCGCGTCGCTGGTGAACGGCAGCACCAACTGGACCACCACCCTCACCGGCACCACCCCCAGCTGGCGCGAGGTGCGCTCCCGCGACGTGCGCACCGGCCGCTTCCTCACCGACGCCGACCAGGCCGCCGCCGCGCCGGTGGTGGTGCTCGGCCCCGACACCGCCACCCAGCTGTTCCCGGTCGGGAGCCCCCTCGGCCAGACCGTGACCTACAACGGCGTGCAGCTCCAGGTCGTCGGCGTCCTCGCCCCCCTGTCGTCGTCGGAGGCGACGTCGAACAACGACCTCGCCATCGTCCCCGCGTCGACCTACGCCCAGCGCCTCGTCGGCGGCGCCAACCGCAACACCGTCAGCTCGA
>CAMFLJ010000368.1 GCA_945957335.1 uncultured Actinomycetes bacterium
CGAGGATGCCGGCGGCGCGCACGACGATGGCCTGGAGCTCGTCGGCGTCGTAGTAGTCGAGCCGGGCGACGAGGCCGAAGCGGTCGCGCAGCGGGCCGGTGATGAGGCCGGTGCGGGTGGTGGCCCCGACCAGGGTGAAGCGGGGCAGGTCGAGGCGGATCGAGCGGGCGGCCGGGCCCTTGCCGAGGACGATGTCGAGCTGGAAGTCCTCCATCGCCGGGTAGAGCACCTCCTCGACCGTGCGGCTGAGGCGGTGGATCTCGTCGATGAAGAGCACGTCGCCCTCGCCGAGGCGGGTGAGGATGGCGGCGAGGTCGCCGGCACGGTCGAGCGCGGGGCCGGAGGTGACGTGGAGGCCGACCTCCATCTCGGCGGCGACGATGCCCGAGAGCGTGGTCTTGCCGAGGCCGGGCGGGCCGGCGAAGAGCAGGTGGTCGACCGCCTGCCCCCGGCGCCGGGCGGCCTCGAGGATGATGCCGAGGTGGTCCTTGAGCTCGCGCTGGCCGACGAAGTCGTCGAGGGCCCGGGGGCGCAGGCCGCCCTCCTCGCCGATGAGGTCGGCGCCGGTGGGCAGGTCGCCGAGGCGACCGCCGAGCGCGGGCTCGAAGTCGTCCGGGGTGGGCTCGGGCGAGAGGAGCTCGTCGCGGGGCATCAGGCGGCCGCCAGCTTCTGGAGGGCGAGGCGGAGGAGTTCCGATGTTGCTGGGGTCTCGTCGGGCAGGTCACACATCCGCATGAGCTCCATCAGGCGGCCGCCAGCTTCTGGAGGGCGAGGCGGAGGAGCTCGCTGCTGTCGGTCTCGTCGGGGAGGTCGCGCACCGCCTCGGCAACCTCGTCGGGCCCGTAGCCGAGGTTCGTGAGGGCGTCGCGCACGTCGGCCATCGGGGACGTGCCCCGGCCGCCGCTGCCGGCTGCGGTCCCGCGGCCGTCGGACGAGGCCAGCGCGGCGGCGTCGAGGCCGGGCACGTCGAGACGGCTCTTGAGCTCGACCAGCAGGCGGGCCGCGGTCTTCTTGCCGACGCCGGGCACCAGGCACAGGGCGGCGAGGTCGTCGTCGGCCAGGACCCGAAGCAGCGAGCCGGGCGGGTGCACGCCGAGGATGGCGAGGGCCAGCGCGGGGCCGACGCCGTGGGCCGAGAGCAGCGCCTCGAACACGATGCGCTCGTCGGCGGTGGAGAACCCGTAGAGGGTCTCGGCGTCCTCGCGGCGGTGGTGGTGGGTGTGGAGGAAGACCTCGTGGCCGGGCTCGCCCAGGTCGATGGCCGTGCCGGGGGTGACCGTGACGCGGTAGCCGATGCCGGCGACCTCGACGAGCACCTCGCCGTTGGGCCAGCGCTCGAGCAGCGTGCCGCGGACCGACCCGATCATCGTCGGCCTCCGGACGACGACGGCGACGCCGAGGCGCCGACGGCGCGACGGGTGGCGGCCTGCATCGGCGCCATGGCGACGTGGCAGAGCGCGAGGGCGGCGGCGTCGGCGGCGTCGGCCGGGTGGGGAGGCCGTGGGAGGCCGAGGAGGGTCTGGACCATCTGCTGCACCTGTGCCTTGTCGGCGCCGCCCCATCCGGCGACGGCCGACTTCACCTCGTTCGGGGAGTACTGCACCACGTCGCACCCGGCGTTGACGGCCTCGACCATGGCCACGCCGCTGGCCTGGCCCACCGACATGGCGGTGCGCACGTTCACCTGGAAGAGCACCCGCTCGACCGCCAGCACCGTGGGGCGGTGCTCGGCGATGAGCGCCCGCAGCTCGTGCTGCAGTTCGGCCAGGCGCAGGTGGACCTGGGCATCGGCCGGCGTGGTGATGACCCCGAGGGCCAGGGCGCGGGGCGTGCCGCGGGTGCCCGGGTCGGGTGCCTCGAGCACGCAGTAGCCGCAGCGCGTGAGGCCGGGATCGATGCCGAGTACGAACACCCGTACGAGGATAGTGCGGGCATCGGGCCCGATCGGTGATCCTGTGGGCGCCGCGGGATCGGAAACCGCTTCGTATGAGCGCCCCACCTGCCGATGTAGCTCCGGTGACCACCGTGACCGACGGCCCCGACTCCACCGTCCCCGTGACGGCACCCACCGACACCATGACGAGCCCCGAGCCCACCCTCACGGTCGACCTCCAGGGCGTCGACCGCTGGTTCGCCGACGTTCCCGCGCTCACGGACCTCGACCTGTCGGTGCCCGAGGGCGCCATCACGGTGCTGCTCGGCCCCAACGGCGCCGGCAAGACCACGGCGATCCGCATGATCACCGGCGCCCTCGCCCCCGACGCGGGCACCGTGCGGACGTTCGGGCTCGACCCGATCGACGACGGTGAGGAGGTGCGGCGCCGCTGCGGCGTGGTGTCCGCCAAGCCCGCGCTCTACGACCGGCTCTCGGGCCGCGGCAACCTCGAGTACGCGGCCGAGCTCTACGGCCTCGGCCGCCACGCCGACGACCGCATCCTCGCTGCGGCCGACCGCTTCGGCATCGTCGACGCCCTCGATCAGAAGGTCGGCGGCTACTCGACCGGCATGAAGACGCGCCTGGCCCTCGCCCGCTCGGTGCTGCACGACCCCGAGCTGCTCCTCTACGACGAGCCCACGTCCGGCCTCGACCCCGAGTCGTCGCACGCCGTGCTCGACCTCATCCGCGAGATGACCGCCGAGGGCCGCACGGTCGTGATGTGCACCCACCTGCTGGTCGAGGCCGAGGGCCTGGCCGACCGCATCATCGTCCTCGACGGAGGCACCGACCTCCTCGCCGGCAGCCAGGAAGAGCTCACCCGCCTCTACTGGCCGCCGAACCTCGTGCACCTCGGAGCCGAGGACCCGACCCAGCTGCTCCACGTGGAGAAGTGGGACGGCGTCATGGCCCTCGAGGCCACCGTCCGCAACCGCCCCGGCGTCGTGCAGATCCAGCTCGACGACCCGGCCCGCATCCCCGACGTCGTCGGGCGCCTGGTGGCCGAGGGCGTGCGCGTGACCCGGGTCGAGCCCCACGAGCCCACCCTCGAGGACCTCTACTTCGCCGTGCGCCGCGACCACCGGGAGCGCCGGCAGGACGCCGAGCGCCAGGGGCTCGCCCCGGTGCGCCCACCCACCCAGCTCGACGCCCTCGCCGAGGAGGACGCCCGATGAGCGCCACCGTCAGCCCCGCCCCGAGCACCGCACCGGCCCCGCCGGCCGGCGCCCGGGCCCGCCGCGAGCGCCGCTCCGGCTCGATGAACTGGTCGCGGATGTTCACCGTCACCCGGACCGAGCTGCGCCAGCTCTACGAGTCGAAGGACTTCTGGGTGCCGATGACGATCCTCGGCGGGTTCTTCTTCGCCGTGGTGCCGTTCATCCTGCTCATCGCCATCTCGAGCATCGGCAACGTCAGCGCCATCCAGCAGGTGTCCGACGCCCTGAAGCTGCTGCCCCAGACCGCCCAGAACGCGGTGCCGCAGAACGTCGGCCCGTCCACCCAGGTCAGCTACGTCCTGGCGGTCTACCTCTTCGCGCCGATCGCGGTGGTCGTG
>CAMFLJ010000369.1 GCA_945957335.1 uncultured Actinomycetes bacterium
TCGCCGATGCGGGCCCGCACGAGGTGGTGCACGTGCTGGTGGGTGGGGTCCTGGGGCGAGACCTCGTCGAGCACCCAGTCCTCGCGGCCGAGGTCGAGCTCGCCGTGCCACACGCCGTGGCCCCAGTCTGGGTTCATGTAGCCGAGGGCGCGCATGTCGAAGCGCACCAGGGGCTCGAGGTCCATCACGACGGGCTCGGCGTCGGCGCCCACGAGGTCGATCGAGACGCCGGTGGCCCACCGGGTGCCGGGCTGGAAGGAGAGGCGCTGGCCGACCGGATCGAGCCGGGCCACCTCGCCGGTGGCCACCGACACCGTCTCGGGCACCGGGTCGACGACGGCGATGCGGTGGCCGTCGGGCCGGAAGAACGCGCCGCCGGGGCGCTGGAACCAGCCCGCCACCACGCACTCGTCCGGGAACTGGATGGGGGCCCACAGCCAGGCGTTGGGCGGGCTCGACGACGGCCGGCCGACGGGGGCGGTGCCCACCGGGCGCACGCCCCACGAGCGGTCGCGGATGCCGACGACGTCCTCGTGGCGCAGCTCGGTGACCTCGCCGTCGACGGTGACGGTGCCCTCCCACGAGCCGAACTGCATGAAGCGGTCCATGTCGACGATCACCGAGCGGCCGTCGTCGAGCACGGTGTGGTCCTCGAGCAGGGCGCCGACCCGCGAGCGCCAGCGCAGGTCGCAGGAGATGCCGGTGTCGTTGGGCTCGACGACGTAGCGGAGCTGGCGGAACGGCTCGACGATCTCGAGCCGGGCGGGGCCGACCTCCATCTCCGACGGGTCGACCGGCGCCAGGCGGGAGGCGTGGAACGCGCTCTGGCGTCCCCCGCGCGAGATCGACACGCTCGTGTCCTGCACCGCGAGGTTGTGGTAGCGGCCGAAGGCGATCTCGACCTGGAAGTCGCCACCGCGGTGGCTGGCGCTCATCCAGTAGCGGTCGTACGCGTTCCGGTCGGTGGTGCCGGGCTGGGCGATGGGCCGGGGCAGCGGGTGGATGGGGTACTCGTCGAACCGTGTCAGCACGGCACCGACCCTACGGGAAGGCCGCGGACCGTCGCCGCGCCGGGGCGCATGCCGAGGTCGTTTCCCGGGTACCTGTCGGGCGGCGCCCCTCGGCGCCGGTGACGAACGGAGGCGACGTGGGTGACGAGCAGCAACCGGTCCGGCAGCGGCCCGACGGGGTCGACGACGACGTGGTGGAGGCCATCGGCAAGGCGTCGGAGGCGTTCGAGCACGTCGAGCGGGCGCGAGGGCACCTGTTCTCGTTCCACCAGCTGATGGGCCACGCCGACCTGGCCCTGGGCGAGGCGGCCGACATGTTGCGCGACGCGGGCCTCGTCGACGACGCCGACCGGCTCGACGACGAGGTCGTGGGCCGCAACGTGCTCGACGGGCGCTGGACGTTCCAGATCGTCGAGGAGTTCGACGACCTCTACTACGCGTTCGTGCGCGAGGCCGTCCGCGACCTCGAGCGCCGCCACCTCGACGGCATCCGCCACCTCTTCGAGTCGGAGATGAAGGAGCGGCGGCGCAGCCAGGGGCGGGCCCACCAGGAGGAGCGCCCGCCCGCGTCGTGGTCCCCGGCCGTGGAGACGACCGGGGACCCCGAGACGCAGTAGCGGCGGCGGCCCCGCAGGCCGCCGGGCCGGGCCGGGTGCCTAGAAGGGCTCGGGCAGGGCGTCGGCCATGTCGCGCAGCTGGTTCTTGGCGATCTTGTCGAGGGTGGCCCGGGGGAAGTCGTCGACGAAGTAGACGGCCCGCGGCACCTTGAAGTTCGACAGGTTCTCCTGGCAGAGCGCGATGACCTGCTGCTCGAGCTCGGCGTCGGCGGGGGCGTCGGCCCCCTTCACGACGAACGCCACGGGCACGACGTCGAGGGTCGGGTGCGAGCGGCCCACCACGGCGACGTCGCGGACGCCGGCCACCTGGCGGCAGATGCCCTCGACCTCGACCGAGGCCACGTTCTCGCCGCCGACCTTCAGCATGTCCTTGTCGCGCTCGACGTAGTGGATGGCGCCGCCCTCGCCCACGCGCACGCGGTCGCCGGTCTTGAAGAAGCCCTCGGGCGAGAAGCTCTTCTCGTTGGCGTCGGGGTTGCCGTAGTACTCGAGGAACAGCTGCACGCCGCGGGTGCCGCGGATCCAGAGCTCGCCCACGCGGCCGTCGTCGAGGATCTCACCGGTGTCCTGGTCGACCACCAGGAACTCGTACCCGGGCGTGGGCTTGCCCAGCGAGCCCGGCGGGATGTGCTGGTACGGCGCCGCGGTGGAGGCGTGGGTGACGGTCTCGGTCATCCCGAACGCGGGCACGACGCTGATGCCGCCGAGCATCTGCTCGATGGGCGGGGCGATGGCGCCGAACACGCCGACCTCGAGCTTGTTGGGCGGGATCTCCTGGCCCTGGGTCGTCATGTAGACGATCGGCAGCAGCGAGATGTGGGTGACGTCGTGCTCGGCGATCACCGACCAGAACTTGCTGGCCGAGAACTTGGGCTGCAGCACGATCGTGCCGCCGGCGCCGAGCACCGTGGTCCACATCGCCCAGCTCTGGGAGTTGACGTGGAAGTACGGCAGGAAGATCAGGTACACGCCGCCCGGGTGCATCTTGACGTTGGTGGGGCCGACCTTGGCGGCCCACAGGGCGTTGGCGTGGGTGTGCACCACGGCCTTCGGGCGCGAGGTGGTGCCGGAGGTGAACATGATGCCGACCGGCGCCATCGGCTCGGCCGGGCGCTCGGGGCAGTCGGCCTCGTCGCCGTAGAGCGTGTCGAACGAGTCGAAGCCGTGGGCGGCCTCCTCGGCGGTGGCGGCGGCTCCGGAGTTGTCGTCGGTGACGACGATCCACTTCAGGGCCGGGCCGGCCTGGGCGACCATCGCCGCGAACTGGGGCTGGGTGATGGCGGCGACGGCATCGGTCTGGTCGATGAAGTAGGTCATCTCGGCGGCGACGCTGCGGGTGTTGGTGGTGACCGCCACCGCGCCCACGGTGGCGCAGGCGTACCAGGCCAGGACCATCTCGGGGCTGTTGTCGCAGTGGATGATCACCTTGTCGCCCTTGGCGATGCCCCGGGCCGCGAGGCCGGCGGCGATGCGCCGGGTGGCGGTGCGGAACTCCGCGTAGGTCCACGAGGCACCCTCACCCTCACGCGGCACCCACTTCAGCAGCGGTACGTCGGGCTGGGCCTCGGCCCACTTCCCGAGCTGCCACGGGATGTCCTGCCCCGTGAACTGGAACCTGCTGATGGCGTCGGCGTCCACGTCGTCCCCCTGGATCGAAACCGGTCAGCGGCCCCTCGGCCGCTGCGGCCTCCCATGATGGCCCAAACGCGCGCTCGGCCCGTCCGCCCGCGCCTCGCCGACGCAGCGAGAGGTCCGGGCCCAGGTGGTTGCTGTGGCAACATCCACCGCCATGAGACGACTGTTCAACGCCGCGGCGGCGGCAACC
>CAMFLJ010000370.1 GCA_945957335.1 uncultured Actinomycetes bacterium
ATTCGCCTTAGTCTCGTGGGCTCGGAGATGTGTATAAGAGACAGGCTCTGCACGCTGCTCGAGATCGACGAGGCGTTCGGCGAGCCGGCGATGGCGTTGTTGAAGGCGGTGGCGTAGCCCATGGTGAGCAGGGCGCCGAGGATCGACTGCATGATCGCCCCGCCGAGGTCGCGCTGGAGGTCGGCGGTGCCCGACGCCATGCCCGCCTTGGTCACCGGCACCGAGCCGGTGAGCGAGTGCGACGCGGGCGTGCCGGCGAAGCCCACCCCGGCGCCGACGAACGCGTAGCCGAGCCCGACCGCCCAGTAGCCCACGCCGTCGCGCCAGAAGGCCAACATGGTGAGGAAGCCGAGCAGCACGAACACGTAGCCGACCAACAGGGTGAACCGGGCGCCCTTGGCTTCGACGAGCTTCGCCGAGCGTGGGGCGATGAGCACCATGAACACCGCGGCGGGCAGGATCGAGAGGCCCGCCTGCACCGTGCTGTAGCCGAGCACGTTCTGCAGGAACTGCTGGCCGATGAACATGGCGCCCATGAGCGAGCCGAACACGATGATGCCGGCGCAGGCGGCGACCCAGAAGATGCGGCGGCTCGCGACCGAGAGGTCGTAGAGCGGCGAGGCGGCGCGGCGCTGGCGGATGACGAAGCCGATCAGCGCGGCCACACCGATCACGACGAGGCCGATGACCAGGCTGCCCTTGTCGGGCACGGCGGCGAAGTTGATGGCGTGGATCAGCGCGCCGACGAGCAGGGCCGAGAGGATGCCGCCGAGGTTGTCGACGGTCTCGGTGGTCTCGTTGACGTGGGCCGGCACCACCTTGATGACGGCGGGGATGGCGATGACGATCAGCGGGAGGGTGACGAGGAAGACCGAGCCCCACCAGTAGTGCTCGAGCAGGATCCCGGCGATCAGCGGGCCGAGGGCCGACACCGCGCCGCCGATGGCCGACCAGAGGGCGATGGGCCGGGTGCGGCTCTCCCCCGACCACAGCGCGGTGATCAGCGAGAGGGTGGTCGGATAGGCCATGCCCGCGGCGAGGCCGCCGACGATGCGGGCCCCGATGAGCACCTCGATCGAGGGGGCCCAGGCCGAGATCAGGCACATGGGCAGCGAGAGGGCGACGCCGATCAGGAGCATCTGCTTGCGCCCGTAGCGGTCGCCCAGAGCTCCCAGCCACAGCACCGACGCGGCCAGGCCGAGGGAGTAGCCGACCGCCACCAGGTTCAGCTGGGTCTGCGAGGCGTCGAAGTGCACGCCGATCGACGGCAGCGCGACGTTGGCGACCGCCAGCGGCAGGTTGGCCACCGCGGCGACCAGGATCAACGTGCCGAGCACCGCGCCCGCCTTGGGTGGTGCGCCCGCTCCCGTGCCTGCTGGTGCCGTCACGCTGCCTCCGTCCGTGCCGCGGCGGGCGCTGGCCCCACCGATCTCGTCGCTCGGGGCGACGCTAGAGCACGGCGCCTACCCGTGGATCGACCGATCGGGGTGAGACATGGCGCGGGCGGGCCCGCTCGATGCCCTCTCGCCTAGCGTCCCGGCCGACGGACGGACCGCACGGGCGACACGGAGGACCCACCATGGGCCTGGACGAGAGCGATGGGGCGTTCACCGGGGAGCGGATGATGCAGCTCGACCGGCACACCCGCCGGGTGCTGCTGGCCAAGGCCGTCGGCCGCGTCGTCGGCATCACCGTGGCCCTGCTGGTCGCCTACTTCGCGGTGCCGATCGGCCAGGACGGCGACCCGATCGGGCTGATCCTGCTCGGTGTCGGCCTGGCGCTGTTCGGGGTGCTGGTCGTCTACCAGGTCATCCGCATCGTGAACTCACCGGCGCCTCAGCTGCGCGCCGCCGAGGCGCTGGGCACCGTCGTGCCGCTGGTGATCGTGGTGTTCGCCACCGTGTACGTGGCGATGTCGGCCTCGGACCCGGCGGGCTTCTCCGAGCCCATCACCAAGATCAACGGGCTCTACTTCACGGTGACCGTGCTGGCCACGGTGGGCTTCGGCGACATCACGGGCACGAGCGACGCCGCCCGCATCGCCGTGACGATCCAGATGGTGCTCGACCTGCTCATCATCGGCGTGCTGGTGAAGGTGATCATCGGTGCGTCACGGATCGGGATCGAGCGCCGCCGGGCCGAGCAGGCAGGTGCGGGCGACGGGACCTCCGGCACCGGGTGACCGCGCCGAAGGCCCGTTGGCCTCGACGGCCAGTTCTCGCGGTCGATCAAGAATTGGTCAAGAGACCGCAGAGGTCAGTACTGACAGCGGCATCGCCACTACCGTACGTTTCCTAGACGGACCCGGTGCCACCCGCAGCCGGGGTGCGAAAGGGCTGCATGGCGGCACCCCTCGAAGCCTCCACGACCGACCGCCCCCGCCGCGCCCCGACGCCCCCGGGCGTCATCGCCGCGTGGGTCGTCGGCTACCTCGTGGTGGGCCTCGCCGTCGCCGCCCTCCAGCCCGAGCTGGGCCAGTCACCCTGGTACCCGCCCACCGCCATCGGCATCGCCTTCCTGCTGCTCAACGGGCGCCGGTGGTGGCCGCTGCTCCTGGCGTGCGAGCTGGCGATCTCCTACGCCCAGTACCGGTCGGTGTGGCCGGCCGTGATCAGCGCCGTGTTCACCGTCGGCGAGGAGTTCGCCGCGGTCAGCCTCCTGCGATGGCGCCGGTTCGACCCCGAGCTGCGCCAGCCCGTCGACGTCATGCGCATCGCCGTGGTCGCCGCGGTGGTGTCCGGTGTCGCCGCGCTCGTCGCCGTGCCGCTCGTGCGCCTCACCGGGTTCGAGAACGACGGCGTGACCGACATGATGCGGGTCTGGTTCGTCGGCGAGATCACCGGCATCGTCGTCTTCCTGCCCGTCCTGCTCCTCGTGGTCGCCACCCCCCGCAGGGCCCGTCGGCGCCTGTTCGGGCTCACCCGCGGTGCGACCGCCGAGCTGACCGTCGTCTCCGTCAGCGGTCTGGCGATCGTGCTCTGGGCCTTCGCCGGCCTCGACCGCGCCGAGGTCTCCACCCTCGAGATCCAGAACATCGCCCCGTTCCTCCTCTGCCTCCTCCCGGTGCTGTGGATCGCCATCCGGTTCGGTCGGGCCCGCACCGCGGTGTTCACGCTGGCCGCCAACGTGGTCGCGATCGTCGCCCTGGCCGAGATCGGCACGCCCGGGCACCACAGCGCCGACCCCGAGATCATGGCGGTCCAGGTCTTCATGCTGGTGATGAGCCTCGCCGGGCTCCTGGCCGCCACCGCGGTCGACGCCCAGGCGCTCGCCCAGCAGAAGGAGCGGGCGATCCTCGATGCCAGCCCCATCGCGATCATCACGCTCGACCTCGAGCGCCGGGTGACGTCGTGGAACGCCGCCGCCGAGCGCATCTTCGGCTCGCGCGAGCACGAGGCTGTCTCTTATACACATCTCCGAGCCCACGAGACTAAGGCGAATCTC
>CAMFLJ010000371.1 GCA_945957335.1 uncultured Actinomycetes bacterium
GATCCGCTGTAGTCGTCGTCCCGAACGGTTCGCCCGTCGTCGTGGTTCAGGCGCTCGGGATGGGATGCCGCAGGATCCACTCGACGATGCGCTCGATGCTGCCGACCGCCGACGGCAGGTCCGGATGCCCGAGGTACCCGTGCTCGGTGCCGGGCTCCATCTCGATCGCGACCTCCACCCCCGCGGCGGCGAGCTCCCTGCCGAAGAGCTCTCCGGACGCCCGCAGGCCGTCGAGCTCCGCGTTCAGCACGAGCACCGGCGGCAACCCGCGGAGGTCGCCGCTCGCAGGGAACGCGTAGGGATCGTCGAGGTCACCGCCCGGGCCGACGAGGTGGCGCCGGATCGCACGACCGACCTCACCGTCGAACCGCTCCGCCGGTGGGTTGCGGTCAAGGAGAGCCTCGAGCTCACCGGTCGGAGGCGGCGGGTCGGCGTGCGGCCCGCCGTACGCGAGGACGAGCGAGGCCGGGGTCGCCCGACCGGCGTCGCGCAGTCGCTTGGCGACGCCGGCAGCGAGGTTCGCCCCGGCGCTCGCGCCCCCGAGATGGATCTGCTCGGGGGCGACCCCCAGCACGTCGCTGTTGGCGGCCACCCACGACCAGGCGGCCAGCACGTCGTCCGACGGCGCCGGGAAGTGCACCCCGTGGAGGCACTTGCGGTAGTCGACCGAGAGCACGGCGACGCCCCGCGCCGCCAGCGCGAGCCCGACCCACTGGGCCTCGAGCATGTCGAGGTCGCCGAACAGGTAGGCGCCTCCGTGAACCCAGACCAGCGCGGCTCCCAGGCTCGCGCCCGGGTCCACGTAGCTGCGCGCCGCCACCGGCCCTCCGGGACCGTCGATGACATGGTCCCGTGCCGACACTGTGACCAGCTCCGGGTACGTCTCGACCAGGTCCTCGACCGTCGACTCCGGCCAGCCGCCGACCGGCGCGGCCTCGATCCCGGCGATGACGGCGTCGAAGCCGTAGGTCCGGATCGCCCCGGTGAACGTTGCGTCGCTCATCCCAGCTCCCGTCAGCGGACGCCTGGCGCGCCGGAGCTGAAGCGGTGGGCTCCTGGCCCGACCTCCTCCTCCACGCCATCGGGTAGAACGACCACCGCAGTGGTCCCTGGCGGAACCGTCACCTCGAGCGCGAAGGCACCCCCCTCGATGCGCCAGGCCGACCGGATGCGGCCGTAGGGGGAGTCCATCTCGGCCTCGGCCCAGGTGAGGCCACCGCCGGGCACCGGCCTGACCTCGAAGTGCCGGTAGGCGGCCTCGCCGTCGACCATGCGGATCCCGGCGACGTGGCGGTGCAGGAAGCTCACCACCGCGCCCTTGCTGTAGTGGTTGAGCGACGAGTGGATGTCGTTGGCGACGCCCTCCCAGTTCTCCCAGATGGTGGTCGCACCGGCGTCGATCATGGCCAGCCACGACGGCGAGGTGTCCTGGAGGAGCAGCCGGAAGGCGACGTCCTCCCGGCCCTCGTCGGCCAGCGTCGGCAGAAGGAAGGGCGTGGTGAGGAAGCCGGTGCCCACGTGGAAGTCGGCGTCCTCGATCAGGGCGAGGAGGCCGTCGAGGACCCCCGCCCGATCAGAGGGGTCGACCAGGTCGAAGGCGAGGGCCCGGCACAGGTTGGCCTGCGTGCGCGGCGTCACCCGTCCCTCGTCGTCGACGAACTCCGCCCGCCACGCCGCCCGCACGGCCTCTGCCTCGGTGGTCCAGATCCCGGCCTCCTCGTCCCGCCCCAGCACCCGCGCCGTGCGGGCCAGCACGTCGAGCGAGCGGGCCAGGTAGGCCGTGGCCACGTGGCCCTGGTCCTCCTGGCCGGAGAACACCGCCATGCCGTCGACGTCGGGCTCGCACCACTCGCCCCAGTGGAAGCCGGCGTCCCACAGGCGACGCTCGTGGGCCGCGGGCGTCGGCCGGGCGGCCTCACGGGTGGGGTGCCGGCGGGTCTCGGCCACGCCGAGGGCGAACCGCACCCAGGCCACCATCGACGGGTACTGGCGCTCGAGCAGGCCCTCGTCGCCGTAGGCCTCCCACATCGCCCACGGCACCAGGGTGGCGGCGTCGCCCCAGCCCGACGAGCCGGTCAGGAACGAGGCGACCTCGTTCGCCATGCCGGCCGGGCCGACCGGGTCCGGTACGTGGTTGGTGACACGACCGTCGGGCCACTGGTCGGCAGCCAGATCACGCAGCCACCGGTCGGTGAACCCGGCCACGTCGTAGAGGAAGGCGGCGGTGGGGGCGAACAGCTGCCAGTCACCGGTCCACCCGGCCCGCTCGCGCTGGGGGCAGTCGGTGGGGACCTCGCACGCGTTGTCGACGAAGCTCAGCACCGCGGCCTCGTGGAGCCGCTCGAGCCGCTCGTCGCTGCACCGGAACCAGCCGGTTCGGGTCAGGTCGGTGTGGACCAGCACCCCCTCGACGTCGCCGACCGAGAGGTCGGGCGCGCCCTCGACCCGCACGTACTGGAAGCCGTGCGTCGTGTGCCGGGGCTCGAAGCCCGGGCCGTCAGGACCGGCGGAGACGACGGTGTCGATCTGGCACGGCCCGAGCGGCTGCTGGGTCATGAAGTCGATGACGTCGAGCTGCTCCATGCGCACGTCGCCGTCGTCCCCGAGCACCTCACCGTGGCTCAGCCGGATCTCGGTGCCGGCCGGACCGAGCCCCGCGGGAGCGACGCGGAGCCAGCCGTTGATGTTGGC
Source organism: uncultured Actinomycetes bacterium (assembly GCA_945957335.1). Classification (GTDB taxonomy): domain Bacteria; phylum Actinomycetota; class Acidimicrobiia; order Acidimicrobiales; family Acidimicrobilacustridaceae; genus CAMFLJ01. Next base: position 2,692 of record CAMFLJ010000371.1, read on the forward strand.
CGGGAGCGACACGACCTGACGGTCCGCGTCGAGGCGGACGATGCGCTCGGGCGCGAACGTCGAGACCGCGCGGGTTGGTGGTGCAGGCGAGGCGACGATCGCCACGTGGTCGGCGACGGGCACCGGCTCGACCGGCACCCAACCGCCGGTCGGTGGGAACGGCCGGCGCAGGTCCACCCGCTCCCCCTCCATCAGGTCGGCGGCGACGATCGGGCTGTGGTCCGTCGCCTCCCACCCCTCGTCGGTGGCCACCACGGTCAGCCCGCCGTCGGCGTCGTGGAGCTCGAGCTGGGCGAGCAGCGCGAGCCGGTCTCCGAAGGAGAGCTCCTCGCGGGTGAAGCCGACCGATCCCCGGTACCAGCCATCGGTGAGCGTGGCCACGAGCTCGTGCTCACCGGGCGTCAGGTGCTCGGTGAGGTCGTAGGTCTGGGCCTCGAGCGTGGAGCGGTAGGCCGTGAAGCCCGGCGTCAGCTCGAGGTCGCCGACGCGCCGGCCGTCGAGGTGGAGCTCGTAGATGCCGAGCGCTGTCGCTCGGAGCCGGGCTCGCGCCACGGGCGCGCCGACGGCGAACCTCCGCCGGAGGTGGATCGCCCCCCGCTGGCCTCGAGGCCCGGATGAGCGCCCGTCGCCGGGCAGCCCGACGAACGAGCCGACCCATTCGCCCCGATCGAGGAGCCCCACCTCGAAGTGGGACGGGGCGGACCAGTCGCTCCAGCCGTCGTCGAGCAGCATCTGCACGCG
>CAMFLJ010000372.1 GCA_945957335.1 uncultured Actinomycetes bacterium
GTACCTCTTCGGCGCGGAGTACACCGCCGACGGCGGGACGAGCTGCGGATCGCTCGCCAGGACGAGCGAGGCGGTCCACTCCACCCCACCGAACGACGGAGGGTGCAGCTCCGCGAAGTCCACCCGGGTGGTGCTGCTCGCGGTGAGCGGCATCGCCGGCTTGGTCCTCGTCGTCGGTGGCGTGGGCGGTGCGCTGTGGACCACTCGCCGCTCCAGCCGGGACGACACCCCCCGCCCCTCGGTGGTGTCCGTCCCCTAGCGCCCCACCGACAACCGGTAGTGGGCGTGGACCACGCCGCCCGACAGGCCCGTGGTGTCGACGAGCTGCAGCGGCAGGTTCACGCCGGCGGGCAGGGCTCGCTTGCCGCCGCCGACGATCACCGGGACGAGCAGGAGGTGCAGCTCGTCGACGATCCCGGCGGCCAGCGCCTGGCCGGCCAGGTCGGCGCCACCGATCGACACGTCCTTCTCGCTGCCCTCGACCAGCTGGCGGATCGCCGCCGGGTCGAGCTCCCGCTCGATGCGGGTCCGCTCGCTGGTCGCCACCTCGAGCGTCCGGGAGATCACGACCTTGTCGGTGCCGCGCCACAGCGACGCGTAGTCACGGATCACCTCGGGCTCGTCGTCGTCGATACCCGCCGTCTCCCAGAAGACCATCGTCTCGTACATGCGCCGCCCGTAGATCGCCGTGCCGATCGAGCGCTCGAGGTCGTTGGCGAAGGCGTGGACCTCCTCGTCGGGCGCGGCCCAGTCGAACCTGCCGTCGGCGTCCTCGACGTAGCCGTCGAGCGATGCGATCGCCGAGTAGATGAGCTTCCCCACGGTGTCCCCTGTCGCGTCCGTCGTGCAGGTGCATCCTGCCCGTCACTGAGACCGTCGGTGCCGCCGCGACTCATCGGCCGCCGTCTGAGGACCCTGACCGTCCGTCGTCGCTCAGCGACCGGCGGCGAGGCGGGCCGCCGCCTCGACCTGCTCGACGTGGGCGCTCCGGTCGTCGGCCCGCACCTGCAGGTTGTCGAACGCCGCGAGCAGCCCGGCCGAGCCGTCGACCGACTCGCGCAGCACGTCGGCGTGGCCGGCGTGGCGCTGGGTCTCGGCGGTGGCGTGGACGAGCACCCGGTGGAGCGTCACCGGCTCGGGCCCCCACCACGGCACGACGCCGGGAGCGTCGAACGGCAGCTCCTCGATCGCTTGGTCGGCGAACGACCAGGCGGCTCGGCAGGCGTCGACGACGTCGGCCCGCGACTCGTCCGGTCTCACCCACATGTCGGAGCTCGGTCCGCCGTCACCGTGCAGCCACGACAACGCCGGGTCGACGGGACGGCCGAACACGGCGCCGAAGTAGCGCAGGTGGGACGATCCGACGTGGCGGACGAGCCCGAGGAGGTTGGTGCCCGTCGGGGTGAGCGGTCGGCGCACGTCGTACTCGTCGAGGCCGTCGAGCTTCCAGACCAGCACCTCACGGGCGTCGCGCAGGTAGAGGTGCAGCTCGTCCCTCACGGTCATCGCCCCCACCCCTGCCTACGGGGTGAAGGTGTGCTCGCCGCCCTTGAGGACGACCCGTCCGTCCTCGCCGAGGGTGCGGAACGTGCACTCGCCGTCGCCGACGACCCACATCTCGATCGTCAGCTCCTCGCCCGGGAACACAGGCGAGGCGAAGCGCCCGTCCATCGACCGGAAGCGGGACGGATCGGAGCCGCAGAGCGTGTGCAGCAGCGCCCGGCCGCTGAAGCCGTAGGTGCAGAGCCCGTGAAGGATCGGGCGGTCGAAGCCGGCCATGGCCGCGAACGACGGGTCGGAGTGCAGCGGGTTGCGGTCGCCGTTGAGGCGGTAGAGCAGCGCCTGGTCGGGGCGGGTGCGGTACGAGACGCGGTGGTCGGGCTCGCGCTCGGGCGGCTCGCCGCCGGTGGCCGCGGGGCCGCGGTCGCCGCCCCAGCCGCCCTCGCCCCGGATGAACATCGTCATGCGGGTGGAGAACAGCGGCTCGCCCGTCTCGACGAGCGTGGCGTCGGAGGCCAGCTGCACCGCCGCACCCGAGCCCTTGTCCCACACGCCCACGACGCGCCCGACGCTGCTGAGCGTGCCCTCGACGGGGATCTCACGGTGCAGGGTGATGCCCTGCTCGCCGTGCACGAGCATCGTGAGGTCGAACGGGCCGATGGCCTCGAACATGCCCCCGCCGCCGGCGTTCATCACCACGCCCATCGTGGGCAGGACGCGCTGCGGCAGGTTCGCCGTGTTCTCGGTGGTGAAGGCCAGCTCGTCGAGCCCGGCCCCCACGCCCAGGGCGTAGAGGAGGCCGTCGGTGGAGGTCCAGCTGCGCTCGCCCGGCTCGCTGACGAACCCGGCGGCGTCGTGGTTGATCGGCATGTCGTCTCCCCCAGGTCAGGCGCGATCCGCGCCCATCATGTCGGCGTTGGGCCGGGCCTCGGCCATGAGCTGCTCGACCAGCGGCCCGATGTCGGACGGGTCCTGGGTCTGGGTGACCCTGGGGCCGCGGTGCCAGCCCTCGGCCACGGCCAGCAGGTCGCCCATCACGTCGAACACCCTCCCGGTGACGCCGCCCGACTCGACGCTGGCGAGCCACACGACGATCGGGGCGATCCACTTCGGTGACATCGCCTCCTGCACCTCGTCGGTGACAGGGGCGCCGCTCAGCCCGGCGGTGAGGCGGGTCATGGCACCGGGGGCGATGGCGTTGACGGTGACGCCGTAGCGGGCCAGCTCGTCGGCGGCGATGATCGTGAACGAGGCGATGCCCGCCTTCGCCGCGCCGTAGTTGGTCTGGCCGATGTTGCCGTAGATGCCCGACGGCGACGTGGTGTTGATGATGCGGCCGTTGGTCTCCTCGCCCGCCTTCGAGCGGTCGCGCCAGTGGGCGGCGGCGAAGTGGGCGGGGCCGGCGGTGCCCTTCAGGTGCACCTTGATGACGGCGTCCCACTCGGCCTCGCTCATGTTGGCGAGCATGCGGTCGCGCAGGATGCCGGCGTTGTTGATCAGCACGTCGAGGCGCCCGAAGGTGCCGACGGCCTGGGCGATCAGCGCCTCGGCGCCGCCCCAGTCGCTGATGTCGTCGGTGTTGGCCACGGCCTCCCCGCCGAGGGCGACGATCTCGTCGACCACCTGCTGGGCGGGGCCGGCATCGGCGCCCTCGCCCGCCGCCGAGCCCCCGAGGTCGTTCACGACCACCTTGGCGCCCTCGGCCGCCAGCATCAGCGCGTGCTCGCGCCCGATGCCACGACCGGCACCCGTCACGATGCAAACGCGACCTTCACACAGTCCCGACACGGTGGCCCCCCTGGGTTCTCGTCCGTAGAGGGGCCGATCATGTCACGCCGGTCCGGCTACCGTCCCGGGGGTCGGGCCGGTCCGACGCTGACGAGGGGCTGTCTCTTATACACATCTGACGCTGCCGACGAAGAGGATAGT
>CAMFLJ010000373.1 GCA_945957335.1 uncultured Actinomycetes bacterium
GTGCTCGGAGAGGTCGATGCCCTTCGACGCCAGCACCTCGACCGCGTGGTCGGTGGCCGGCCCGCCCCAGCCGATGGTGCCGGCCGAGTGGACGCGGGCGTCCATGCCGCGGGCCGCCAGGTGGTGGGCGAGCAGGCCCATGGCCATGGGGGAGCGGCAGGTGTTGCCCGAGCAGACGACGAGGATCTCGATGGCGGCGATCCTACGAGTGGCCGTGGCGATCGAGGTGCGGCGACCACGCCGGGCCGCCGGGCAGGTCGACGTGGTCGAGGCGGTAGAGCCCCCAGGCGGCTCCGGCGGGCAGCCCGTCGGGGGAAGGCAGGGAACCGGTGTCGATCGCCGCGGGGTCGGGCCAGTCGCCCAGCTCGACGACGACCACCTGCTCCCCCGCCGCGCCGCGGAACAGCCGGGCGGTCGTCGCTCCGGCCCCGGCGAGGGCGTCGACCAGCGCGATGGCGGTCTCGGCGAACCACGGTGCGAGGTCGGGCCCGTCGGCCACGAACAGGTGGGCCAGGCCCGAGCCGGCGGCGTCGAGCGGCTCGGCGGCGGGGGCAGCGGCCACCAGCCAGGCATCGGTGCGGGCGGCGCGGAGCCGGCCCTTCAGGGCCTCGGGCACGGTGTTCCCACGAGCGCGGTAGGCGGCGTAGGCGTCGCCCTCCAGCACGTCGAGGCGGTCGAGGTCGTAGACGGTGAGGTAGTCGGCCGGCTCGTCGGCGGCCGACTCCACCAGCGAGAAGCGCCGCACCCGGCGGAAGCCCGGCACCTCGAGCTGCTCGGCGTGGTGCCCGTCGCACCAGACCGAGAAGGTCTCGTCGAGGTCGGCCGGCAACCAGGTGCGCAGGTGCAGCAGGCCGGAGGGCACGGTGGCCGGGCCCTCGGAGGTCGGGTCGTCGGCAGGAGGCATCGTCATCCTTCGAGCACGGGGAGCGAGAGGGCGGCGTCGGTGTCGATCTCCTCGACCAGGCGGCGGTGCTCCTCGGGGTCGCGCCGCCCGGCGATGCCCGGACGGGGCACCACCCGGGTCATGAGGACGATGGCGCCGACGGCGACGACGAGGGCCGCGGTGTAGGTGGCGCTGAAGCCGCCGAGCGCCTCGGCGGTGACGGCCATCGAGATGCCGACGGCCGAGCCGAGCTGGCCGATCATGCGGCTGGTGGCCATGCCCACGCCGAAGTGCTCCGGGTCGAGCGAGGCGCCTGCGGCCGACGCCATCGGCGGTCGCACCAGGCCGTTGGCGGCGCCCTGCACGGCGAGGGCGGCGATGGTGACCCCCATGATCTCGACCCGTGCGCCGAACAGGAACATCCCCATCGAGATCGCCATGGCGGTGGCGCCGAGCATGCCGCACGTGCGCTCGCCGATGCGGGCCGTCAGCCGCCCGCCGACGAGCGCCCCCACGCTCATGCCGACCGGCAGCGGCACCATCAGCAGCGCCGTCTCGGTGACGCTCGTGCCGAAGGTCTGGGTCAGGAAGTGGGGCGCGCTGAAGTAGACGCCGGTGCTGGAGATCTGGCACAGCAGCTCGGCGGTGACGGGCGCGGCGAAGGCCCGCCGTCGCATCAGCCCGGGTGGGAGCAGGGGGCTGTCGGTGCGCCGCTCGATCCGCAGGAACGCGTAGGCGCCGATCGGGGCCATGACCGCCGCGGCCACGACGATCGGCTCGGTCCAGCCGAGCGCCGAGCCCCGGTCGAAGAACAGCAGCACCGAGCCGCTCGTGACCATCAGGGCGAGGCCGCCGAGCACGTCGAACGACACGCTCTCGGCGAGCGGGGTCTCCTTCAGCCAGCTGCGGGCGAAGGGCCAGCACGCCAGGGCGATCACGCCCTGGATCACGAACACGCCGCGCCACCCGACCGCGCCCACGAGCGGGCCGCCGAAGAACAGGCCCATGGCCGGCGCCACGGCGGTGACGAACGCCCAGCGGGCCAGGGCCCGGGGCCGCTCGTCGAGGGTGAAGGCGTCCATCAGAAGGGCGATCGCGGTGGGCATGGTGGCCACGCCGGCGACCTGGCTGACCGTGCGCAGGAGGATGAGCGAGCCCACGTTCCAGGCGCACGCGGTGGCGAGGGCGGTGACACCGCAGGCCCCCAGGCCGGCGAGGAACACCTTGCGGTGGCCCCGGAGGTCGCCGAGCTTGCCGAAGGTGGGCAGCAGCACCGACCCGGCGAGCATCGGGAGGGTGACGACCCACGACAGGGTCGACTCCGAGGTGTGCATCTGCCCGGCGATCTCGGGCAGCACGGCGATGAGGATGACCGATGGCCACGCCGCCACGAAGACGCCCATGAGCGTCGACCAGAGGGTTCGGCGCTGCTCCCGGGGCTCCACGGGCGGCGAGGTTACTTGCACCGCCCAAGCACCTGTCCGGGTGGTGAGGGTGCCCGGCCCGGGCCTAGGTTCGCCGGCGTCTCGGTGGCGACCACCGGGAGAGGGGACCGGAGGGCAGATGGCCGAGGTGTCGGGGCAGGTAGGGACCGCAGTGGTCGTCGGGTCGGGTCGCGGCATCGGCGCAGGGCTCGCGGCGGCGCTGGCCGAGCGGGGCCACCGGGTGCGGGGCGTCGCCGCCGACGAGGTCGACCTCACCGACCCGGTCGCGGTGCACGCCGCGCTCGTGGGCGCTGACGGCGACGGCGCGCCCGGGCTGGTCGTGCTCGCCCACCTCGAGGCGGCCTCGTTCCGGGCCGCACCCCTCGTCGAGCTCGACGACGACGCCTGGGAGGCCGCGGCCGAGCGGTCGCTGCGGGCCGCGGTCGTCGTCCTCCAGCAGGTCCACGCTGTGGTGCCCGACGGTGGCCGAGTGGTGATCGTGCTGCCCACCGCGGCCGCCACCGGGGTGCCGGGCCTGGTGCCGCTGTGCTCGGCGGTGGAGGGCATCCGGGTGATGGCCAAGGCCGTGGCCCGGCGGTGGGGCGAGCGGGGCGTCACCGTGAACACGATCGAGGTCGACCTGGCCGCCTTCTTCGCCGGCGATGCGCCGGGCGGCGCGGGCTCCGACCTGCCGGCCGTGGTGCAGCTCGGGACCAGTGCGCTGGGCCCTGGCTCCGCGGTCGACGACGTGGCCGGGCTGATCGAGGTGCTGGCCTCCGACGCCGGCGCCGCGGTGACGGGGGCCCTGCTGGTGGCCGACCGGGGCACGGTGATGGTGCCGTGAGCGCGCCGATCGGGGTCGCCCCCGGCTCGATGCAGGGCCGCGTCGTGCTCGTCACCGGCGCCGCCGCCGGTGTGGGCCGCGGCGTGGCCGAGGCGTTCGGCGTGGCCGGCGCGGTGGTGGGCATCGGCGTGCGCGTGCCGGCGAAGGCCGACGCCACCGCGGAGGCGGTGCGCGCCGCTGGCGGCACGCCGGTGGTGCTGCAGTGCGACGTCACCGACGGCGCCCAGAGCGCGGCGGCGATCGCCGCGCTCGTCGACCGCCACGGCCGCCT
>CAMFLJ010000374.1 GCA_945957335.1 uncultured Actinomycetes bacterium
ACGCCACGCCGAGGAGGAAGGCGGCGAAGGTGGCCGACACCGGCATGGAGTCGGGCCACAGGGTGACGGGGCCGATGGTGAGGGCCTCGTGCGGGGTGATCCAGCCGTAGGTGGGGCTCTGGCTGAGGGCGAACACCACGAGGAACATGCCCGAGGCGATCAGCGCGGCGCCGGGGACGTCGATCGGGATGCGGGGGCCGCGCTCGCTGGGCCGCATCAGGATGAGCCCGCCGAGGAAGGCGATGGGGGCGATGATCACGTTGATGCCGAAGGCCCAGCGCCACGTGTAGTTGGTGGTGAGCCAGCCGCCGAGCACGGGGCCGAAGGCGACGGCGGCACCGGCGGCGGCGCCCCACGCCGCGAAGGCGGTGGCCCGCTCCTTGCCGTGGAAGATCGTGGAGAGCAGCGAGAGCGTGGCCGGCACCATCATCGCCGCGCCGATGCCCTCGATGACCGCCTCGCCGAGGATCAGCCAGCCGACGCTGGGGGAGAGGGCGGCGATGAGCGACCCGACGCCGAAGAGCGAGACGCCGATCATGAAGAGCCGGCGGTGGCCGAAGATGTCGCCGAGGCGGCCGCCGATGATCAGCAGGCTGGCGAAGGTGAGCGAGTAGCCGGCGATGACCCACTCGAGGCTCGGCACCGTGGTGTCGAGGTCGCGCAGCATGGTGGGGATCGACACGTTGAGCACCGACGTGTCCATGGCCACCAGCACGACGGTGATGACGAGCACGCCGAGGGTGATCCAACGGCGGGGGTCGAGCTCTCGTTCGATGTCGTCCTGGGGGGTCATCTGCGGCAGTTCCGTCGTTTCGCTCGTGTGGTCACTAAAGTGGAAGGTGCGTTCCGGTTCTTCCCCACTATACGGAACGAGGATTCCGGATGACAACCACCTCGACGAAGAATCCCGAGAGGGCCACGAGCCCCGACAAGCCGCTGCGCGCCGACGCGCAGCGCAACCGCGCCCGGGTGCTCGACGCCGCCGAGGAGCTCTTCGCCCAGGCCGGCAACGGGGCCACCATCGAGGACATCGCCAAGCGGGCCGGCGTCGGGGTCGGCACGGTGTGCCGGCACTTCCCGACCAAGCAGGCCCTGCTCGACGAGGTCCTCACCCAGAGCTTCCGGGAGCTCGTGGCCGACGCCGACGCCGCCCTGGCGTCCGACGACGAGCCGGCCGTGGCCTTCGAGCGCTTCGTCCACCAGCTCGCCGGCCACCAGGCCCGGCGCCGCATGCTCGCCGAGCAGATGGCCACCGAGCTCGAGCTCCCCCCGCAGGCGCTCGAGCTGCGCGACGCCATGCGCGCCGCCATCACCGAGCTGCTCGGCCGGGCCCAGGCCGCCGGTGTCATCCGCGACGACATCAGCCCCGCCGACACCGCCATGCTCTTCGCCGGCATCGCCCTGATCACCGCGGTCGCCGGCGGCGACCCGGCCGTGCGCGACCGCTACGTCGCCGTCATGCTCGACGGGCTCCGGCCCGCCGCGGCCACCCCGCTGCCGGGCCGGCCCATGCAGTACCGCGACGTCGACAAGATCCTCCAACGGCGCTCGGGCAAGGGCTGATCGGTCGGTCGGCCACCGGGCCGGCACCGACAGATTGAACGCCGCGCAGCCTCCGCTTCTAGGCTCCGCCGAATGGAGATCAACGGAGCTTCCGCCATCGTCACCGGCGGCGCCTCGGGCATCGGTGAGGCCTCGGCCCGCCTGCTCGCCGCCAAGGGTGCCAAGGTCGTCATCGCCGACCTCAACGACGAGAAGGGCAACGCCCTCGCCACCGAGCTGGGCGGCGCGTTCTGCCACGTCGACGTCACCGACGTCGACGAGGTCATCGCCGCCGTCGAGACCGCCAAGGAGATGGGCCCGCTGCGGGCCGTCGTGAACTCCGCGGGCATCGGCGCCGCCAGCCGCACCATCGGCAAGGACGGCAGCTACGACTCGGCGTTCAACCTCGACTACTGGCGCAAGGTCATCGACATCAACCTGACCGGCACGTTCAACGTGATCCGCCTGGCCGCCACCGCCATGGGCCAGACCGAGCCCCTCACCGACGGCGAGCGCGGCGCCATCGTGAACATGGCCTCCGTCGCCGCCTTCGACGGCCAGATCGGCCAGGCCGCCTACTCCGCCTCCAAGGGCGGCGTCGTGGGCATGACCCTGCCGATCGCCCGCGACCTCGCCGTCGTCGGCGTGCGCGTGAACACCATCGCCCCCGGCCTGATCGACACCCCGATCTACGGCGAGGGCGAGGGCTCCGAGGCGTTCAAGGCCAACCTGTCGAAGGACGTGCTCTTCCCGAAGCGCCTCGGCTACGCCGCCGAGCTGGCCAGCATGGTCGTCGAGCTGATCACCAACTCCTACATGAACGCCCAGACGATCCGCGTCGACGGCGGCGCCCGCCTCGGCCCGAAGTGATCCTGCGCCGTCGGCGCTGACGCTGCGCTGATCGACGGGCCCACGGGCCCGGCCCGCGCTCGGAGAGATCCGGAGGGGGAATCCACGGCCCGGTCCACGGTGTTCACGCCCTGGACCGGGCCGTTGCGCGCCCGGCGCGACCGACGACCACCGACGACGACGGGACGGGACGACAGATGGCGAAGGCGACGTGGCAGGGCAAGGTGCTGGCCGAGAGCGACGACACGGTCGTCGTCGAGGGCAACCACTACTTCCCGGCCGAGAGCGTGAACTGGGACCTGTTCCAGCCGAGCGACACCCACACCGTGTGCGGATGGAAGGGCACGGCGAGCTACCACTCGGTGGTCGTCGACGGCGCCGTGAACGCCGATGCCGCCTGGTACTACCCCGAGCCCAAGGACGCGGCGGCCGAGATCAAGGACCGCGTGGCCTTCTGGAAGGGCGTCACCGTCGAGGCGTGAGCCCGGCGGTCGTCGCCGGAGTGGTCAGCGCTCGTCGGCGACGCCGAGCAGGCGGCCCCGCGTGAGCGACCGGAAGCCGGTGCTCAACAGCATGAACGCCACCAGCCAGGCCACGAAGCCGATGCCGAAGGCCAGGGCGGGCGCGCCCGAGCCGAGCAGGGCGCCGGTCGACTGGCTGTAGGCGATGATGATCAGCGGGAAGGTCACCAGGCCGGCCGCCTGCTGGGCCGCGGCGGTCGACTTCACGCGAGCCGACAGGCGCAGCACGAGCGACAGCGCGATCGCCATGAACGGGGGCAGCACCCACAGGATCAGCAGCCACCACGACGCCGTCGGGAAGAACCAGCCGCCGACCTTGCCGCCGACGATCACGTTCACGATCAGCGAGTAGATGCCGAAGCCGACGATCGTCGTGATGTAGCCGGGCACGAGGCTGGCGATCAGCTTGCCCAGGTAGATCTCGCGGACGTCGGCGGGGGAGTGGGCCAGGAACTCGCCGGTGCCACGCTCGCGCTCACCGACGATG
>CAMFLJ010000375.1 GCA_945957335.1 uncultured Actinomycetes bacterium
CGATTCGCCTTAGTCTCGTGGGCTCGGAGATGTGTATAAGAGACAGGCCTGGGGCGCCGTGCCCACCGACGGGCCGGTGGGCACCACCGTCGAGCGGCTGTGGCGCCGTCTGTCGGCCCTGTGGTGCGACCTCTCGGCCGACGGCTGCGATCCCACGCTGCTGCGCACCAACGCGCTGGTCACGCCGGTGTGCGGGCTCGCCCACCACGGCGTCACCCAGGCCGAGCACGTCATGGAGCTGACGACCCGCCTGGCCTCACGGCTGCAGGACCAGGCCGTCGGCGTCCGCCTCGCCGCCGGCGCCTGACAGGGCCCGATCCCGCCACCGGCGACCTCCGACCTCCCGGAGCAGGCTCGAACTGCGCATCCGGGACGACGCGATGCGAGCCAGCTCTCCGCCGTGACGACAGAGCTGGCTCGGATCCGGCTGCTGGGGCAGCGCGATCCGAGCCAGCTCGGGGTTGATGGTGGGGTGGAGGGGTGAGCCGGGTGGGTCAGTCGCCGGCGATGGCGTCGAGGACCCGCAGGCGGCTGGCTCGACGAGCCGGGCGCCACGCCGCCACCACACCGGCGGCCGCCCCGACCAGGGCGATCACCACGAACTGGCCGACGGGGAGGGTGAAGGTCGAGATGTCGATGGCGTCGCCGCCGGCCTTCACCAGGCCCCACCCGATGAGCGTGCCGAGCCCGAGCCCTGCCAGCACCCCGAAGGTGGCGACCACCGCGGACTCCCAGCGGATCATCGAGCGCAGCTGACGTCGGGTCTGGCCCAGCGCCCGCAGCATGCCGAGCTCACGGGTGCGCTCGTGGATCGACAGGGTGAGCGTGTTGGCGATTCCGAGCAGGGCGATCACCACCGCCACGGCGAGCATCACGTACACGACGGTCAGCACCTGGTTGACCTGGCGCCCGACGCTGTCGAGGTACTCCTGGCGGGTCTCGACCGTGGGAGAGCCGGCGTCATGGGCCAGGGCGGCCACGTCGGCCTCGGCCCGGCCGAGGTCGGCACCGTCCGCCAGCCCCACCAGCACCACGCTGGCGCCGACCGGGCGCATGGTGTGGGCGTCCCAGAGCGTCGACGGCACGATCAGGTCGCCGATGGCGCCCTTCGACCGGTAGGTGGCGCCGATGGTGGCGGGCACGGTGGCGCCGTCGGCGAACGCCACGTCGACGGTGGAGCCGGCGGCCCAGCCGTGGTCGTCGGCGAAGGCCTTGGAGACGGCGATCGACGTGGCGTCGAGCCCGGCCAGGTCGCCGGCCACCACCTTCAGGTCCGACACCCGGTCGAGGGCCACCGGGTCGGTGACCGTCGCCGTCTCGGCGGTCCCGTCGAGGGCGACGTCGACCATCGTGAGCGGGCTCACGGCGGCGACTCCGTCGACCCGACCGATCTGCTCGACGAACGACGTGGGCAGGCCGCTGCCGGCGAAGGAGGTCGAGCGGACGACGAGGTCGGTGTCGCCGAAGGAGCCGGACACCTCCTTGTCGACCGACGTGCGCAGCGACGAGCCGAAGACGGTGAACACCGCGACCACGCCGATGCCGATCACCAGCGCGGTGGCCGTGCCGGCGGTGCGGCGCGGGTTGCGCACGGCGTTCTCCTGGGCGAGCTGACCGGTGACGCCCCGCACGAGGCGGGCCGGTGCGCCGAGCACCCGGCCGGCCGGTCGGGCGAGCACCGGGCCGAGCAGCACGAACGCCACCGCGGCGGCGAGCGACCCGAGGCCGACCTGGCCGAGGGCACCGCCGGTGGCGCCGGCCACGATCAGCCCGACACCTCCGATGGCCGCCACCACGCCCGTGGCGAGGCGGGCCCGACCGATGCCGGTCGCCTCCACGGCGGTGGCCCGCAGGGCGGCGAGGGGCGAGACCCTCGATGACTGCAGGGCCGGGCCCAGCGCCGCCACGAGGGTGACGCCGAGGCCGACGATCACCGGCACCACGATGCTGGTGGCGCCGACGACGAGGGCGCCGGTGGGCAGGCCGGAGTCACTGCTCTCCAGGAGGGCCCGCAGGCCGGCGGCGAGGCCGAGCCCGGCGGCGACCCCGAGGCCGGTGGCGATCACGCCGACCAGCAGCGCCTCGAGCACCACCGAGCCGAGCACCTGGGCCCGGGTGGCGCCGATCGCCCGCATCAGCGCGGACTCCCGGCTGCGCTGCGCCGCCACGATCGAGAAGGTGTTGTGGATGCTGAACGAGGCGACCAGCAGGGCCACGCCGGCGAAGATCACCAGCATCGTCTGCATGAGCCCGAGGAAGTCGTCCTCGACGGCCTTCAGCTGCTCGGCGGCGAGCGCCTTGCCGGTGATGGCCTCGGTGCCCTGGGGCAGCACGGCCGACACGCGGGCGGCGAGGTCCCCCTCGCCGACGCCGGGCTGGGCAGCGACGCGGATCTGGCTCACGCCGGGACGCCCGCCGGCGAGCAGGCGGGTGGCGTCCTCGGCCGCGAAGCCGGTGAAGGTGACCCCGGCCATGCTGTCGGCGTCTCCGAAGCCGACCAGGCCCACCACGCGCACGGTGACGCGGTCCGGCACCAGCACGACGGTGGTGTCGCCCACGGCGAGCCGGGCCGTCTTGGCCGAGGTCTTGTCGATCACGACCTCGACCGGTGCGTCCGCGCTTCCCGAGCCCGGGCCGGTGGCCTGGGGCGCACGGCCCTCGACCACCCGGTAGGGCTCGAGGGCGGGGTCGTCGATCCAGCTCGACCCCACGGTCGGCGGTCCGTCGCCGCCGATGGCCGTGCCGTCGGACGACACGATCTGGGCGGGGCCGGTGACGACCGGCTGCGCCGCGGCCACCCCGGGCACGGTGCCGACGGATGCCACGACCGCCGGGTCGACCACGCCGCGCTGGCCCGTGTCGGAGCTGCCGATGGTGGTCGCGCTGCGCACCACCACGGCGGTGCCGTCGTTGGCGGTCGCGAACATGCGGTCGAAGCCGCCGCGGATGGTGTCGCCGAGCACGAGCGTGCCGGTGAGGAAGGCGACACCGAGCACGACGGCGACGCAGGTGGAGACGAATCGCCGCTTGTGGCCGGCGATGCCCTTGAGCGTGGTGGACCACATGGCGATCAGTCCCCGAAGGCCTTCATCCGCTCGAGCACGCGCTCGGCGGTGGGCGAGTCCATGCCGTCGACCACCCGGCCGTCGGCCAGGAACACGACCCGGTCGGCGTGCGCGGCCGCGGTGGGGTCGTGGGTGACCATGACGATCGTCTGGCCGAGGTCGTCGACGGCGCGCCGCATCAGCCCGAGGATCTCGGCGCCGCTGCGCGAGTCGAGGTTGCCGGTGGGCTCGTCGGCGAAGACCACCGCCGGCCGCCCGGCGAGGGCGCGGGCCACGGCCACGCGCTGCTGCTGGCCACCGGAGAGCTCGGAGGGGCGGTGCCGCAC
>CAMFLJ010000376.1 GCA_945957335.1 uncultured Actinomycetes bacterium
CCGTCGCGCTGCCCCTAGCATCGGACGGGTGACCGACCTCTCCGACCCGGCCGAGGACCTGCCCCAGGGCCCGACCGACGACCTGCCTCCCGAGGGCGTCATCGACGCGGCTCTCGAGGCCTTCGAGGAGCGCCACCCCGACCTGCGGGTGCCGCTCCCCCACCACCAGGTCGAGCCGCCCCACGAGCTCACCCCGATCCAGCGCTTCGACGACATGGTCGACGGCTGGTTCGACCACCTGCGCGGCACCGAGCCCGCCGACCGCATCCTCTACGCCCTCACCGAGCTCGGCGACTTCGGCCTGATCTGGCTGCTGCTGGGCTGGGCCAGGGGCCTCCGCTCCGAGGACGACGCCCGCGCCGCGCTGCGCCTCACCGCCGCCCTCGGGCTCGAGTCGGTGTTCATCAACGGCGTCGTGAAGAGCCAGTTCAAGCGGGAGCGCCCCGTGGTGCAGACCGAGCGGCCCCACAAGATGCGGGTGCCGCTCACCACCAGCTTCCCGAGCGGCCACTCCAGCACCGCCATGGTGGCCGGGCTGCTGCTCACCCAGAAGGCCTCGACGCCCACCAAGGTGGCGGTGTTCGGGCTCGGCACGCTGGTCGCCGCCTCGCGCGTCCACGTTCGCATCCACCACGCCTCCGACGTCGTCGGCGGCGTGGCCGTCGGCGTCGTGCTGGGCACCGTGCTCCGCAAGGTCTGGCCGCTCTACCGCCGCTGAGCGCCGCTCACCGGAACATCGCCGATCCCTGGACGGTTCACCCCACCATGACCCTGCGCTTCTCCGTCAACTGGGACTACCGCTGCCCCTTCGCCCGCATCGTCCACCGCCACGTGGTCGAGGGCCTGCTCGACGGCGCCGACTGGGACGTCGACTTCGTGCCGTTCTCGCTCGGCCAGGTGCACGTCGAGGAGGGCGAATCGCCCATCTGGGAGCGCCCCGACGACGACACCGGCCTGCTCGCCCTCCAGGCCGCGGTGGTGGTGCGCGACACCGACCCCGACCGGTTCCCGCTCGTGCACCGGGCCATCTTCGAGGCCCGCCACGACGGCGGTGCCCAGATCCGCGACGAGGCCGTGCTGCGGGGCCTGCTCACCGAGCACGGCGTCGACGCCGACGCGGTGTTCGCCGAGGTCGCCACCGGCAAGCCGCTGCTCACCGTGCGCGACGAGCACACGGCCTCGGTGGCCGACCTCGACGTGTGGGGCGTCCCCACCTTCATGGCCGAGGGCCGGGCCGCGTTCGTGCGCCTCATGGACCTCCCGGTCGACGCCGCCGACGCCCGTCGCCAGGTCGAGCAGGTCGTCGCCATGCTCACCGGCTGGACCGGGCTCAACGAGTTCAAGCACACCAGCCTCGACCGCTGACGGGGGCCGGGCCATCGACCTCGAGCAGGTGACGGCCCGGTTGGCCGCAGCCGGCTGCGTGGCCGCCCCCGAGGAGGCCGCCGAGCTGTGGGCCACCGGCAACCGCGACGACCGCCTGGAGGCGCTCGTGCGCCGGCGGGAGCAGGGCGAGCCGCTGGCCTGGGTCACGGGCACCACGACGTTCGGGGGCCGGCGCCTCGCGGTGGCGACCGGCGTGTTCGTGCCCCGACCGCACACGGTCGAGCTTGCCGACCGCGCCGCCGCCGTCCTCTCCGCCCACGGCACCGCCGTCGACCTGTGCACGGGCAGCGGTGCCATCGCCGCCCACCTGCGAGCCGCCGCGCCGGGCGCCACCGTGGTGGGGCTCGACCTCGATCCGGCGGCGGCTACGTGCGCACGGCACAACGGCGTGCCCTCGGTGGTGGCCGACCTCGACGTGCCCCTGCGAGCGGGCTGCGCCGACGTCGTCACGGCCGTGGCGCCCTACGTGCCCACTTCGGCGCTGGCGGTGCTGCCCCGCGACGTGACCGCCCACGAGCCGCGGCTGGCCCTCGACGGCGGGCCCGACGGGCTCGAGCTGGTGGACCGGGTGGTGGCCGCCGCCGCGCACCTGCTGGGCCCGGGCGGACACCTCCTCGTCGAGGTCGGCGGCGAGCAGGGCGACCCCACCGCGGAGCTGGTCGAGGCCGTCGGGATGGTGGAGCAGGCCCGGTGGCACGACGACGACGGCGACCTCAGGGGCCTGCACGCCCGTCGGCCCGGCTGAGCCGCGAGGCCTGCACGACGAGGCGAACCGGGACGCGAAGAGGGGCGCGGCATGCGCCGCGCCCCTCTCGGACAGCTCGGATGTGGCGACCGCCGGTGGCGGCCCGGCCGAGGCCGAGGATCAGTTCTGGGCCAGGGCGGCGTCGTGCGCCAGCGCGGACCGGACGTCGAGCAGGAGGTCGGCGACCTCGTTGGTGCTCACGAGCTCTCGATGGAGCATCTCGCCGAGGGCCCGATCGATGATCGCAAGGGCCTCGGTGATCGCATCCAGCTCGTGGGTCTCGGTCATGGTGTCTCCTGTCGTGGCCGCTGAGGGCCGCTCGCAGACCTGGTCGGCACTTCTGGGTCACATCTTGGTGCTCGGTGCATCTCTACCCCGGGACGGTCGACCCGCCACAGCGAGTTCTCTCGGCTCCCGGTGCCTCGCATGGTAGGGGCATCGGTGTGACATGTGGGTTTCAGCGGCGTCATTTCCGAAAGATTCGCGACGGACGTCCCTGCGGCCGGAGCCACCCTCGCAGCCCGTAGGCTCCACGGACCGTGGACTACGAGGTGCAGCGCCGGCTCGGGCGCGGTGGGATGGGCGTCGTCGACCTGGCCGTCGACCGCAACGGCTCACCCGTCGCGCTCAAGCGCCTCATCCTCCACGGCAGCGCCGACGAGATGCACCGGGCGCGCCAGCGGATCCGCCGCGAGGCCGCCGCCCTCGGCCGCCTGCGCCACCCCAACGTGGTGCCGCTGCTCGACGTGGTCGACGACGGCGACGACGTGGTGCTCGTGCTCCCCTACCTCCCGGGCGGCACGCTCTCCGAGCAGGTGCGCCACCACGGCACCCTCTCGCCCGGGCAGGTCCACGTCCTGGCCGACGCCCTCTTCGGCGCGCTCGCCGAGGCCCACGCCCAGGGCATCGTCCACCGCGACATCAAGCCCGCCAACGTGCTCTTCGACGAGCACGGGCAGCCGTTCCTCACCGACTTCGGCGTGGCCACCCTGCGCGACGCCACGGGCGGGCTCACCGCCACCGGCGCCGTCATCGGCACCCCCGAGTTCATGGCCCCCGAGCAGGCCCGGGGCGAGGTCGTGGGCCCGCCCGCCGACGTCTTCGCCCTCGGCGCCACGCTCCTCTTCGGCGCCACCGGCCACCCGCCCTACGGCCGGGCCGACGCCCCCGTGGTGCTCCAGCGGGCCGCGCGAGGTCGGCTCACACCGCTTCCCGCCGACCTCGACGCGCT
>CAMFLJ010000377.1 GCA_945957335.1 uncultured Actinomycetes bacterium
GAGCCCTGCTGGCCGGCCGCCCGGAGTTGAGGACCTCTGCGCTGGTGCCTCGGGCCCCGGGTGCCGCCGGATCCGTGAGCGCAACGGAATAGCGGGACGGCGTCGCCGGTTCCCGGTCCGTCCGCCACCGAGGGAGATCAGATGCTTGTCCGTCCGCGCCCGTTCCACGACCACCTGGCGCTGTGAGCGCGACGGGGTCCGTGCGCCGGGTGCGCCCGGTGTGGGTCGTCCTCACCGTCGCCGTGGTGCTGGTCGGCGCTGTCGCCGTCGGTGCCCTCGTGTCGAGGGACGACGGGTCGTCCGTCGCCGGAGCCGACGGCCGAGCGCTGTCCTGGGACGAGGTCGAGTCGGCCGCGTCGGGCCAGACCGTCCGGTTCTGGATGTGGGGCGGCGACGATGCGCTGAACAACCACATCGACGACGACATCGCCCCCCTCGCAGCGGAGAAGGGGGTGACGCTCCAGCGGGTGCCGATCGAGTCGACGGCCGACGCCATGAGCCGGATCGCCGCCGAGCGCTCTGCCGGGACCGCCGATGGTTCCGTCGACCTGGTGTGGGTGAACGGCGCCAACTTCGCGCAGGGCGCCGAGGCCGGCCTGTGGCTCCAGGGGTGGACCGACCAGGCGCCCAGCACCGAAGGCCTCGACCCGGCCGACCCCACCCTCACGACCGACTTCGGGGTTCCCGTCGACGGGCGGGAGCTGCCGTGGAGCCGGGCGGCGTTCACCTTCGCCTACGACAGCGCCCGGACGAGCGCACCACCCAGGGACTTCGGGCAGCTCGCCGACTTCATCCGGACGAACCCCGGCCGGGTGACCTACCCGGCCCCGCCCGACTTCACCGGTTCGGCCTTCGTCCGCCAGGCCGTGCAGGCCCTCGGTGAGGACAAGGCGTACGCCCTCCTCGCCGAGCTGGAGCCGCTGCTGTGGAAGGGCGGAGAGACCCACCCACAGGACGAGGCCGAGCTCGCCCGGCTCTTCGCCGCCGGCGAGGTCGACCTGGCCATGAGCTACAACCCCAACTTCGTCGACACCGGGGTGCGCGCCGGCCGGTTCGCCGACACGGTCCGGCCCTACGTGTTCGAGGGCGGAACCCTCCAGAACGTCAGCTTCGTGGCCATCCCCGCCAACGCCGCCAGCCCCGAGGGCGCCCAGGTCGTCGCCGACCTGCTCCTCTCCCCGTCGGCGCAGGCCGCCAAGCTGGCCCGGGCGGGCGTGCCCACCGTCCTCACCCCGGATCTCCTCGACGAGCAGGACCAAGCGGCCCTCGAGGCACCGCTCGAGGGGTCGCCCTACGTGCTCGGCTCGTTCGGGACGCCGTTGGCAGAGCTCCCTGCCGCCGACGTCACCCGACTGGACGAGCGCTGGCTCGACGAGGTCGCACGCTGAGCGGGCTCCGGGTCGAGTCGCTGCGTGCGGCCGTCGAGGACCGGCCGATCCTCGACGGCGTCGACCTCCACGTCCCGGGACGGCTCACCTGCGCCGTCCTCGGCCCGTCCGGGTCGGGGAAGACCACGCTGCTGCGGGCCATCGCCGGCCTCACCGAGATCACGGCAGGTCGGATCAGCATCGACGGTCATGACGCCACCGCCACCCCGGTGACGGAACGCCGGGTCGGTGTGGCCTTCCAGGAGCCCAGGCTCTTCCCGAACCTCTCGGTGGTCGACAACGTCGCCTACGGGCTGAAGATGGACAGGGTCGCCAAGCAGGCTCGCCGAGCGCGGGCGATGGAGCTGCTCGGGGCCGTGGGCCTCGCCGATCGGTCCAGGGACCGCCCTCGCGGCCTCTCAGGCGGCGAGCAACAACGGGTCGCCCTGGCCCGGGCGTTGTGTGGTGACCGCAGCCTGCTGCTGCTCGACGAGCCGCTCAGCGCGGTGGACGGCCCGGCCCGGACCTCCCTGCGAGGGCTCTTGCGCGACCTCAAGGAGCGGACCGCGACGACGACCGTCGTCGTCACCCACGACCTGGCTGACGCCACCGCCCTCGGCGAGGTGATCGCCGTGATGGGTGACGGGCGCGTCCTCCAGTGCGACCGACCCGACGTGGTCTTCGACCGCCCGGTCGATCCCGCGGTGGCCGCGCTGACCGGCAACCCGAACCTCCTCGACGGCCGTGTGCGCCGGGGGGTGCTCGAGCTCGGCACCCTCGGGCTGCCCCTGGATGCGCCCGACGGCGACCTGCGATGGACCGTCCGACCCGAGCGGATCCGGCTGGGCACCGGAAGGGGTGAGCCGGCGCGGGTCGTGAGCGTCGAGCGCCGCGCCGACCGGGCGTCGGTCCGTCTCGTCGGAGTCTTCGGCGAGCTGGAGGCCGATGTGGCAGCGCCGGACGCGCCGGTGCCGGGCGAGATGGTGTGCGTCGACGTCGACCCTCGCTCCATCTGGATCTTCCCCGACGCGCCGGCGTCGTCCGTCGGAGGTGCGGAGCCTCTCCGGGCCGTCGTCGGCGGAGACCTCCGGTGAGCGCGGACAGCTCGGTCCGGGCCGAGCGGCAAACTCGTGACGGCATCCCGGTGGGTGCCGTGCCGGCGATGGTCGTGGTGCTGCTGCTCCTCGGTGGCGCCCTCGCCGGTGCGCTGGACACCTCGCTCCATCCCGGTCGCATCGTCGGCGGTGGCGTCGGGTCCGGCGCCTGGGCCTCGACGCTGACGGATCCTGCGTTCCACCGAGCGATGCTCTTCACGGTCTGGCTCGCTGCGGTGACCACAGCGCTGGCGATCCCGCTGGCACTCCTCCTGGCCGCCGGCGTGCGCGGGAGCCGCTGGGGTGCTGCGGTGAGCGCGGCCCCGGTCCCGATGCCCCACATCGCGGTGGCCGGGTTGGCGGTGGCGTGGCTCGCTCCGGGCGGCCTGGCCGATCGGCTTCTCGGAGGTCTCCCGGTCGACGTGGTCGCCGACCCCCACGGCATCGGGATCATCCTCACCTACCTCTTCAAGGAGGTTCCCTTCCTCGCCCTGGTCGTCCTCGCTGCATGGGACCGAGCCACCGACCAGCGAGCCGAGGTCGCGGCGTCCCTCGGCGCCGGGCGGGTGCGGGTGCTCCTCGACGTCGTCCTGCCCCGGGTGCTCCCGACGCTGGGGCTGGCCTCGGCAGTGGTGGCCGCGTTCGTCGTCGGCGCCACCGAGGTGCCGCTAGTGGTGGGGGGCTCCAACCGGGACACCCTCGCCACCTACGCCATCGACGTGGTGCGGCTGCGCGGGCCGGTGGCCCGGGCCGACGCGACCGTCGCCCTGCTGGTGGCCTCGGGCCTCGCCGTGGCCATGGTCGCGACCGTGGCCACGGCGCTCCGTTGGCGGGCGCGACGCCGATGACGAGTGCCGTCGTCGCCGGACGAGGTCGCCGCCAAGGGTCGTGGCG
>CAMFLJ010000378.1 GCA_945957335.1 uncultured Actinomycetes bacterium
GCCGTCAGGTCTGATCTTCGCGGCGCTCGACTGCGACGCCGACGCCATCGAGGAGTGGAACCGCTGGTACGACCTCGAGCACACGCCGATGAACGTGTGCCTCGCCGGGGTCATGCTCAGCCGGCGCTACGTCGCCACGCCCGACCTCCATGCCGTGCGCCTCACCGGTGAGGGCTCGCCGTTCGCCGGCGGCCGGGCCACGTTCCTCACCACCTACGTGCTCTCGGGCGACCCGCAGGACGCCTTCGACTCGATGAGCGTCGAGCTCCCCAAGCTCTACGAGACGGGCCGCATGCGGTTCCCGGCCGACAAGAAGGTCGTGCGCGAGGGCGACGTGTTCCAGGGCCCCACCGCCTTCGGGCGCCCCGAGCTGCAGCTCGAGCAGCGCGACGTGCCCTTCGTCGGCCACACCGGCGTGATCGTCGTGCAGCGCCACGACGACGACGGCCGGGCGTCGCGCATCGCCACCCTCGACGGCGTCACGGGCACCTGGACCACCGAGTCGCGCAACCGGCCCGGGCTCTTCCTCGACATGATCTTCGTGGAGGGCGACCCGGGCGAGATGGCCGTCGCCATCCGCGAGGCCGTGCCGCACACGGTCGAGGTGGTGCTCGACGCGCCGTACCTGCTCATCGACCCGATGCGCTACCCGTGGGCCGACGCCATCCGCGAGTCGGACCTGCCGAAGACCATCGCCTGATCCCCGGCGGGGCGCCGGAAGCTGCGGCGAGCGCCGCAGCTGAATGTTGCAGCATGTGTGGGCAGCTTCGCCTAGCCTGCACCGATGCCTCGCCCCGAGATGCGCCGCCGTCACCTCCTCGTCGTGGTCGTGGCGCTCGCCGCCGCCCTGCTCGCGGGGGCCTGCAGCTCATCCGACCTGAAGGAGGGCGGCGTCCCGACCATCACGGTCCCCGGCCGCTCGAAGGCGCCGGCCGGTGAGCTGTCGGCCGCGACGCAGGCCGAGCTCCAGGCCGCGGTCGACGCGTCGATGAAGCAGTACGGCACGCCCGCTGCGGTGGTGGGCGTGTACGTCCCGGGCAAGGGGAGCTGGGTGTCGGCCACCGGCGTCGCCGATCTGTCGACGGGAGCCAAGCCGACGGCCGACATGGCGTGGCCGCTCCGCAGCGTCACCAAGTCCTTCACCGTCACCCTGATCCTGCAGCTCGTCGACGAGGGCAAGATCAGCCTCGACGACACCGTCGACCAGTACCTCACCGGCGTGCCCAACGGCGACCGCATCACGATCCGCCAGCTGGCCGACATGTCGAGCGGCCTGGCCGACTACACGACCCAGGCGTTCGTCGACGACTTCGTCGCCGACCCCAACCGCATCTTCACCCTCGACGAGCTCAACGCCTACGCCTTCGCCGAGCCGGTCCAGTTCGAGCCGGGCACCCAGTACGTGTACACGAACACCAACACCAACGTGCTCGGCTCGGTGGTCGAGAAGGTCACCGGCCAGTCGTTCAGCGAGGCGCTCTCGCAGCGCATCCTCGAGCCGCTCGGCCTCGACGCCACCCTCTACCTCGACGACGGCTCGCCGTGGCCCGAGCCCCACGCCACCGGCTACCAGCCCGACGACGGCGTGCTCACCGAGCAGCCGGCCAACTTCAGCGTGTTCGGCCCGGCCGGCTCGCTGGTGGCGAACGTCGACGACCTGCGGGTGTGGGGCGAGGTCCTCGGCTCGGGCGCCTTGCTCAGCCCGGCCACCCAGCAGGAGCGCCTGCAGGGCCACCCGCTCGCCAAGGGCCCCGAGTACGACCAGTACGCGCTCGGCATCGGTGAGCTCGACGGCTGGTGGGGCCACACCGGTGAGGGCTTCGGCTTCACCGCCACGGTGATGCACAACCCCGAGTCGGGGGCGACGATCGTCGTCTACACGAACCTGGCCCAGCTGCCCGACAAGTCGCACCCGGCCGAGAAGCTCTTCCTGAGCCTCGCCCCGATCGTCGACGCGCTCTAGCTCGTCCAGCCCGGCAGGCTCGGTCTACTCGCCCGGTCCGTCCACGCGACCGAGCGCGAGGCCGAGGTCGGCAGCCCTCGCCCGCACCGCGAGGAAGAGGGCGGCCACGTCGCCGTGCAACGCCTCGAGCTCGTCGGGCCCGAGCAGCTCGACCCACCCGTCGGCGGTCAGGGCGACGACGCACGGCGTGGCGCCGTCGGTGGCGGCAACCAGGGCAGCATCGCGCTCGTCGAGGTGCACCGTCTCGAACCGCATGCCGAGCCCGTCGCGCCCCTCGACCCACTCCGGCTTGGCCCGGAACGTGCCGTGGGTGATGTCGCAGAGCGCGCAGTGGGCCCGGCCGAGGCGGGCGCCGAACCAGTAGCGCAGCTCGCCGAGGAGGGTGCCGTCGGCGTGGTACACGCCCACCAGGCGCTCGACTGGCGTGGTGGGCGGCGCCGGTTCCATCGCCGGAACCTACGCCGCCGGCCGTCAGTTGGCGCTGGTCGAGGGCGGTGGAGTGCGGGTGGGGTCGGCCGGTGCGCCGGTCGTCGGGGGCGGCACGTCGAGGGCCTGGCGGATGGCGTCGCCCACGGCAGGTGCCACCGCGCGGGCGCCGTCGCCCGACCAGTGGAGCCAGTCGACGAGGTAGTCGCGCCCACCGGGCGTCCGCTTCGGGCACGTGCCGGTCGGGCACAGCACATGCTGGAGATCGACGGCCCTGGTGTCGGTGGGGTGCTGGTCGGCGAAGCGGCGCTGCAGGTCGCGCAGGTGGCCCCACCGCCAGATGTTCTCCGGCAGGAGGCCCTCCTCCTCGGTCTCCTCCGGGTGCGGGAACGGGTCCTCCTGGCCGATGAGGAGCAGGGTCGAGCCCTTGGCGGTGACGAGGTCGCGGAGCCGGCCGAGGCCGTCGAGGTAGGCGGTGTCCCACTCGGGCGAGCCGAAGGTCAACCAGCGGCCGTCGACCTGCATGTCGTTGACGTCGCGCAGCCCGCCCGACCACGACACCACGTCGGGGTGGAAGGCGTCGATCGCCGCGCCCCAGCTCTGCTCGCGGTCGGTGCAGAGGCTGCCCCGCCGGGGCCGGCCCATCGTGAGGGTGACCTCGTCGAGGAGCGGGCACATGTAGCTGGCCTTGTTCCAGATCACCACCTGGTTCGGGTCGAACGGGCTGTCGTAGGTGTCGGGCTGAGGGAAGCGCAGCTCGCCGCCGCCGAGCGTCCACGCCACCGAATCGCCCTCCCAGAGCACGCGGGCGGGACCGAAGAGCGGGCCGATCCGGCCCGGGGGCGGGGGAGTGGTCACCACGGTCGGGTCGGGCGCCGACGCCGCGGGCACGTCGGGCGCGGCCGCGCTCGAGTCGGCGCCGGCCGGGCCGCCGCCGGGCCCGGCCACGAACCACAC
>CAMFLJ010000379.1 GCA_945957335.1 uncultured Actinomycetes bacterium
GGTCCCACCGGGCTCGCCGGTCCCGCCCGGCCCGGCGATGGCGCCGGGCCCGGGCGTCGCCCCGGTCGCCGGATCGTCGGCATCGGCATCGACCTCGACACCGTCCTCGACCGCCGGGCGACCGGCCCGCGGCGGCGCGGCGCCGACGGAGGTGCGTCGGGCCCTGGCCATGCGGCCGAGGGCGTGGGCGCTGCTGGCGGCCAGCTCGATCATCGGCATCGTGGCCTTCGCCTGGCCGCTGCTGGCCGACCCCACTGGCAGCGCCTCCTCCGCGCACGCCGGCGACGCGCCCTGGCTGCTCGCCGTGCTCCTTCCGCTGCTGCTGGCCGTGGTGCTGGCCGAGCTGGCCGAGGGAGCGCTCGACGCCAAGTCGGTGGCGCTGCTCGGCGTGCTGGCCGCGTGCGGGGCGGCGCTGCGCCTGCCCAGCGGCGGGGTGGCCGGGTTCGAGCCGGTGTTCTTCCTGTTGATCCCGGCCGGGCGGGTGCTCGGCAAGGGCTTCGGCTTCGTGCTCGGCGCGCTCACGCTGTTCGTGTCGGCCCTGCTCACCGGGGGCGTGGGCCCGTGGCTGCCGTTCCAGATGCTGGGCGCGGCCTGGATGGGGTTCGGCGCCGGCTGCTTGCCGCCGGCCAAGGGCCGGGCCGAGGTCGTGATGGTGGCGGCCTACGGCGCGGTGGCGGCGTTGGCCTACGGGCTCCTGTTGAACCTGTCGTTCTGGCCGTACGTGGCCGGGTCCGACTCGGCCCTGTCGTTCGTGCGTGGCGCGGGCCTCGTCGAGAACCTGCGGCACTTCTGGGCGTTCCACCTGGCCACGTCGCTGGGCTTCGACATCCCCCGTGCGGTGTTCACCGCCGGCTTCCTGCTGATCGCGGGACGACCGGTGATGGCGGCGCTGCGGCGCACGTCGAGGCGGGCGGCGTTCGGGGCGCCGGTGGCGTTCACGTCGCCCGATGCGGTCGCACCCGCCGTGTCCCCGACGGGGTCGCCGGTGGTCGGCTCGGCGGCTTCGCCGGTGGTCGAAGCGCCCTAGCCTCGGCGGCCATGGCCCCGCTCGTCGTCGTCACCCGCCCCCTGCCCTCTCCCGGCGTCGCCGCGCTCGAGGAGGCGGGGCTGGCGGTGAGGGCCAACCCGCTCGACCAGCCGTGGTCGAGGGACGAGCTGCTGGCCGCCGTGGCCGACGCCGACGGCCTGCTCTGCATGCTGAGCGAGCCGGTGAACGCCGAGCTGCTCGACGCCGCGCCGAGGCTGAAGGTGGTGTCGAACTACGCCGTGGGCTTCGACAACGTCGACGTCGCCGAGGCCCGTCGTCGGGGCATCGAGGTGACGACCACCCCCGACGTGCTCACCGAGGCCACCGCCGACCTGGCCTGGGCGCTGCTGCTGGCCGCCACTCGCCGCATCGGCGAGGGCGACCGGCTGGTGCGAGCGGGGGAGTGGAACGGCTGGGGCCCCAACCAGCTGATCGGCCAGCCGGTGGCCGGTCGCACGTTGGGCATCGTCGGGATGGGCGCCATCGGCCGGGCCGTGGCCCGGCGGGCCCGGGGCTTCTCGATGCCGGTGCTCTACTTCAACCGCAACCGGCTCGACGCCGAGGTCGAGCGCTCGCTCGACGCCACCTACGTGGGGCTCGACGAGCTGCTCACGCGCTCCGATGTCGTCTCGCTGCACGCGCCGCTCAACGACGAGAGCCGCCACCTGCTCGACGCCGACGCGCTCGCCCGCATGAAGCCCACCGCCGTGCTGGTGAACACGGGCCGGGGCGCGCTGATCGACGAGGCGGCGCTGGTCGAGGCGCTCCGAGAGGGTCGTCTGGCCGCCGCCGGGCTCGACGTCTACGAGCGCGAGCCGGCCCTCAGCCCGGGACTGACCGAGCTCGACAACGTGGTGCTCGCCCCGCACCTCGGCTCGGCCTCGACCGAGGCCCGCGCCGCCATGGTGCGGCTCTGCGCCGAGAACATCGCCAACGTTCTCGCCGGCCGGCCCGCCGTGACCCCGGCGCCCGGCCCGCCGCTCACCCGGACCTGAACGCACCGCCTCGCTGGTCCGCCTACGTCCGGGCCCGCCGGCATCGATCCGGCCGCCGAGGGCAGCGGCCGGTTCAGGACCTCCGGCCGAACCAGACCTTGACGCCGAAGGTCATCGAGAGCATCACCGCTGCGACCACTGCGGCGACCGGCCAGCTCCCGCCTTCGACGAGCATCCAGAGGCACGCGCCGAGCACGACCGCCAGGCCGATCAGCACGACCTTGTAGAGGTTGGAGGCCTGAAGTCGCTCGGTCCTCGTCGACATCCCACGCCCTCCCGTGGCGTTCGTGGAGCGCCGTCAGCAGCAGATCGCAGCCTAGGTGGCGGTCAGCCGGTGTCGAAGAGTGCGCCCTGACTTCGGGACCGGTCGGCGATGGCCCGCGCTCGGGCCTCGACGCTCTTCGGTGTCGGTGTCGGTGTCGGTGTCGGTGTCGGTGGCGTTGGCTCGGTGGCTTGTGTGGTGGTCGAGGGCTCGGCCGTCGGTGGTGGTTCACCGCGTGAGTTGGCGGCGACGTCCGGTCCGACGTCCGGGTCGGGTGGGGGTTGGCCGTCGTGGGTGGTGAGCTCGGGTGGCCCGGTGCTGGCGGCCGTTCGGTCTGCCTGGGGTGGGATGAGCTTCCGTTTCCCGTTGGGTTGGAGCGGTCCGAAGGTGTAGCCGTGGTGGGTCTTGAGGTCGTGGTGGTGACCGCACGGTCGGGCCAGCTCGTCGAGTTCGGTGCGTCGGGTGGCGGCCCAGTCGGCGACGTGGTCGATCTCGAGACGGGCTCTGCTGTTGCAGCCGTCGATCTGGCACACACCGTCGGTGAGCGCCTCCAACGCCGTGCGCTGCAACGCCGTCGGCCTACGGCCGAGGTGGACGACCTTGGAGATCTCCGTGCCCTTGGTGGTCACAGCGGCGATGAACGCGTCGCCGTCGATCATGCGCCACACGTCCGGGACAGGGACCGGGCCCTGTCCGGCGATCTCGCTGATCTCACCTGGGAGGGTGTGGCCTCGGTCGAGGGCCGCGAGGTCGATCTTCACGATCACCTTGGCGAACGACCAGTCGTCCTCGACCGGACCATCGCCGGCCGAGGCATCAGCGTCACCGTGTTTCGGCGTTCGCGTCGCGGGGGCACGGTCGAACATGCGGAGGAACGCGTCAGCGGCGTAGACCTCGACGGGTTCGCGTTCACCGGCGGTGCGCTTCTCCTCGAACACGGCGGCGAGCTCGGCTTCGTGGCGGGCCACGAACCGGGCCTGCTCGGCCGGCGGGACCCGCCAGCCACCGATGCCCATGCCCTCGGCGTCGTAGCCGTGCCAGAACCGCTGCAACCGCC
>CAMFLJ010000380.1 GCA_945957335.1 uncultured Actinomycetes bacterium
CTGGCAACAGGTCGGTGAGGCGAGGGCGCGTGGGGCGACCTGACCTCGACGGGTCCGGGGACGCCGGTAGGTTGCGCGGATGGCGTACGGGGGCGGATGGGCTCGGTCGCGACGAGCGGTCGTGATGGCGGCGGTGGTCGGGCTGGTGGTGGGGGCGTGCAGCAGCGGCGGCACCGGTCGGGCGGCGGGGCCCGGCGACGCGAGCGGGTGGGTGGCGGCCGAGCTGTCGGAGGTCCCCGAGGGCTTCATCGTGTGCGAGGTCCGCGAGAACTCGGGTCAGGGCCGGGTCGTCTCCTACGTCCACGCCGCCGAGGGCGTCGGCGACAACTGCGAGGTCACCGTCACCGCGTCGACCTCGCTCGACGGCTGGAGCGTCGACGAGGCGATCGCCCTCATGCAGCAGAGCTCCACGAGCCCGGTCTCGGTCACCGAGGTCGATGGGCACCCGGCGATGCTGTGGCCGATGACCGACGAGGGTCGTGAGTACGGCCGGCAGGTCGTGTGGGAGCAGGCGCCGGGGCTGGTGATCCACGTGCAGGACGGCCGCTACGAGAACTCCACACCGGCGGCGACCGAGGAGTCGGTGCTGTCGCTCGCCTCCGAGGTCGTCGGCATGGACCGGGCCCGTTGGGACGACGCGGTCGCCGCGTTCACCCGGTCCTACCCCTACGGCCGGCCGGCGGAGGGCTCGACCGAACGGCCGCTGGCCACGGGCGAGGTGGAGGGTCGGACGTGGGCGTTGTCGGCGCTGGTGCCTCCGGACACCAGCCAGGCCGCGGGGTTCGGCGGCGTGAGCTGCCTGCGCCTCCGGTTCGCCGGTGAGTCGACCGGGCCCGGGTGCGCGCCGAGCTGGGTCGTGCTCGGTGGCACCGGCTTCGTGCTCGGGTGGGGAGCGGCGACCGCCACACCGATCGTGCGGGTCGCCCCGACCGACACGTCGCTCCAACAGGGCGACGGCCCGGCCCTCACCGACCTCCAACCGCCGCCGCAGGTGTTCCCTGTCGACCAGGCCGTGACGGTCTGGGTCGGCGTCCTCCCGGCGGGCACGTGCACCGTGGTGGTGGGCGGCTCCCCGACGCCCGAGCTGGGCGAGCGCCAGATCTGGCTCCTGCCCGGCGATCCCGGCGCCGCGGCCTGCACCGCCGCCTGATCCCGCACCGCGATCGGTTGCCATCTGTCCTGTTCTGGCGGACACCTGGCAACAGGTCTCTCGCGATGGCCGGATCGGTTGCTGCCTGTCCCGTTCTGGCGGACACCTGGCAACAGGTCGGTGAGGCGAGGGCGCGTGGGGCGACCTGACCTCGACGGGTCGCCGGGAGGCGACGAGGGTCAGGCGGGCTCGGTGACGAAGTCGATGAGCTGCTCGACGGCGCCGACGAGCGGCGGCTCGAGGTCGGCGTAGCTGCTCACCGAGCCGAGGATCTGCTTCCAGAAGCGGCGGGGGTCGTCGACGCCGAGGCGCCGGCACACGCCGGCCTTCCACTCCTCGCCCTTCGGCACGTCGGGCCACGCCGGGATGCCGACGACCTTGGGCTTCACCGCGGCCCAGATGTCGATGAACGGGTGGCCGGTGACCAGCACGTCGGGGTGGTCGACGCCGGCCGCGATGCGGCTCTCCTTGGAGTCGTCTACGAGGTGGTCGAGGAGGATGCCGAGGCGCCGGCCGGGCCGGGGCCCGAACCCGCGGACGACCTCGATCAGGTTGTCGGCGCCCTGGAGCAGCTCGACGACCACGCCCTCGACCCGCAGGTCGTCGCCCCACACCTTCTCGACCAGCTCGGCGTCGTGCACGCCCTCGACGAGGATGCGGCTGGCGCGGGCGATGCGGGCGGGCGCTCCGGGCACGGCCACCGACCCGGAGGCGGTGCGGCCGGCGGCGGCACCACCGGGAGCCGCAGCGGGCTTGGGCCGCACGAGGGTGACCTGGCGGCCGCCGACGTCGAAGGCGCCGTCGCGCAGGCGGGCCTTGTGGTCGCGGCCGTGCTGGTCGCGGATCGTGACGAAGGCCTTGTCGCAGGCCACGACGACGCCCTTCACCGGCGTGCCGCGGACCGACACGTCGAGCCCGGGTGAGGCGGCCACGACGGGCGGCGGCTTCTTGACCCGCGGGCCACCGCCGTCGAGGTCGAGCGGCTCCGAGAGGATGCCGCGCATGTAGGGGCGGTCGGGGGGCTCGGGCGAGCGGGGCACCTGCTACTCGCCGCCGACGAGCTCGCGGATCTTCTCGGGCGTGACCTTGCCGTCGTAGACGAGCGCGCCGTCCTGGAGGCCGATGCAGCGGGTGGCCTTCGGCACGAGGTCGAGCTGGTGGGTCGAGCACACGACGGTGGCGCCCTGCTCGACGACGTCGCCGAGGATCTCGACGAGGGTCTCCTGGCCGGGCGTGTCGAGGCCGACGAAGGGCTCGTCGACGAGCATCACCCGGAACGGGCGGATCAGGCCGAGGATCAGGCCGGTCTTCTGCTTGAGGCCACGGCTGAACCGCGACGGCAGGTCGTCGATGCGCTCGGTGAGGCCGAACATGTCGACGAGGTCGTCGGCGTAGTCCTCCCACTCCTCGGTGTGGTGCAGGCGGGCGACGTACTCGATGTGCTCGCCGAGGCTGAGGTCGTCGTAGAGCACCGGGTTGTCGGGCAGGTACGACAGGGCGGCGCGAGCCTCGATGGTGCCGGCCGGGTGGCCGCCGATGAACGCCCAGCCGTTCGACGGCTCGAGCATGCCGGAGGTCAGGCCGAGGAAGGTCGACTTCCCGGCGCCGTTGGGGCCCACGAGCATGACCAGCTCACCGGGGCCGATCTTGAGGTCGAGCTCGGTGACGAGGCCCATGCCGTCGCCGTAGTCCTTGCTCAGGTCGAGGGTCTGCAGCGCGGCCTTCGGGTCGAGGCGGGGCTCGGTGGCCGGCGTGGGCGGCTGCTTGGGCAGGGCGAAGGGAGAGGTCACAGGTGCTTCGGCTTCCGTGAGCGGAGGTAGAGGATCGATCCACCGATGAGGAAGAGGATGTACACGGTGGTGTTGCTGACCCTCGTGGTCTGGAGCTGCTCGGGGTCGGAGCCGGCTCCGAGCAGGGGCAACAGGGCGACGATGGTGATGGCGGGCGGGATGATGACGCGGGCGAGCATCACCCAACCCATGACGTCGGGGCCCAGGCCGGTGAGGCCGACCATGTCGGGGGCGCCCTGGGCGGTGCTGATGGTGGCCGACACGGCGGCGGCGAGCGCCACCGGGACGAACAGGACGAGGAAGAGCTTCCACACCACCGCGAACGGGGCGAGGGCGAGGGCGGCGGCGCCGGCGACGATCACCAACAGCAACGTGCCGGCCCAC
>CAMFLJ010000381.1 GCA_945957335.1 uncultured Actinomycetes bacterium
CCTCGGGGGTGACCACCAGGCGATGGGCCAGGACCGGCTCGGCGAGCGCCTTGACGTCGTCGGGCACCACGTAGGCCCGGCCCTGGGCGGCGGCCCGCGACCGGGCCACCCGGAGCAGCGAGAGCGTGGCGCGAGGTGACATGCCGAGCGCCAGGTGGGGGTGGCGGCGGGTGGCCTCGGCCAGGTCGACCAGGTAGCCCTTGATCGACGGCGAGGCGTGCACCGTGCGGGCCGCGGCGATGAGGCCCTTCACGTCGGCGGCGGTGGCCACGGGCGTGAGCTTGGCGAGGGGCACGGCGTCGCCGTGGGTGTCGAGGACCTCGAGCTCCGAGGCGCGGTCGGGGTAGCCGACCGACGCCCGCATCAGGAAGCGGTCGAGCTGGCTCTCCGGGAGGGGGTAGGTGCCCTCGTGCTCGACCGGGTTCTGGGTGGCGATCACCATGAACGGCGGGCCGAGCGGGTAGGTGGTGCCGTCGACGGTGATCTGGTTCTCGGCCATGGCCTCGAGCAGCGCCGACTGGGTCTTCGGCGAGGTGCGGTTGAGCTCGTCGCCGAGCACGATCGAGGCGAAGACGGGGCCGGGGCGGAACTCGAACACCGACGCCGAGCGGTTCCAGACCGTGACGCCGACGACGTCGGAGGGCAGGAGGTCGGGGGTGAACTGGATGCGCCCGAACTCGCAGTCGATCGACGCGGCGAGGGCCTTGGCCAGCGTGGTCTTGCCCACGCCGGGCACGTCCTCGAGCAAGAGGTGGCCCTCGGAGACGAGGCACAGCACGGCGAGCTCGACGACGTCGGCCTTGCCGCGGATGGCCCGCCCGACGGCGGCGGTGATGGTGCCGAACAGCTCGGCGAACGTGGCCGACCGGGGCTCGGTCTCCTGGGTGGTCACCCTGGCTCCTCTCGGGGTCGCGCGTGGCAGAGGGCGTCCACCCGCCCGTCACAGGCTACGCAACCCGGGGCCGTTCGGTACCGTCGGGGGCCGTGACAGGGGACCTGGCGCTGGCCATCGACATCGGGGGCACGAAGCTCGAGGTGGGCCTGGTCGACCGCCAGGGGGCGATCCTGCACCGGGCCCGGGCGGCCACCCCCGCCCGTGAGGGAGCCGAGGACATGTTCGGGGCCCTCGCCGGGCTGGTGGAGCAGGCCCTGCTCGCCGCCCCCGACGAGCGCCCGGTGGTGGTGTGCGGTGTCGGCACCGGCGGCCCCATGACGCGGGGCGGGGCCACGGTCTCACCGATCAACATCCCCGCGTGGCGGGGCTTCCCCCTGCACGACCGGCTCCTCGCCCTCACCGAGCTGCCGACCTCGGTCGACAACGACGCCAAGGCCCTGGCCCTCGGCGAGGGCTGGATCGGGGCGGCAGCGGGCTGCGACGACTACCTCGCCATGGTGGTGTCGACGGGCGTCGGGGGCGGGATCGTGCTCGACGGGCGCCTGCTCGACGGGGCCGACGGCAACGCCGGCCACATCGGCCACGTGATCGTCGAGCCCGACGGCCACCTGTGCGGCTGCGGGGCGCAGGGCTGCCTGGAGGCGGAGGCCTCGGGCACCGCCATCGCGGCCATCACCGGGCGGCCAGCGGCCGAGGGCGGCCCCGACGTGGTCGAGCGCACCGGCACCCTCGTGGGCCGGGCGGTGGCGTCGGTGGCCAACCTGCTCGACCTGCGCCTGGCCGTGGTCGCCGGGTCGGTGGCCCTCGGCTACGGCGAGGCGTTCTTCGCCGCCGCCCAGGCCGAGCTCGACCGCCGGGCCCGCCTCGACTTCTCCGCCGGCACGGTGATCCGCCCCGGCTCGCTCGGCGCCGACGGCCCCCTCGTGGGCGCCGCCGCGGTGGGCTGGCGCTCGCTGGCCTGACCGGGCCGGGTGGGCGCGGTCGGTAACCTCGACCCGTGGCCCACCCCTCGTCGACGCCGTCGCTGCGCTGGACCGTCGCCGCCACGGCGGCCGTCCTGCGCCGCCCCGACCTGTGGGTCACCGCCGTCCGCCAGCTCGGGCGCCTTGCCCCCACCGGGTGGTGGCGCCGGGCCCCGTTCCTGCCCCTGCCCGACCCGGCCTACCTGCGCTTCCGCATGGTCACGGCGTACGGCGGCGACGGCGGCGAGCCCGAGCCCGCCGACGTCGTCACCTACCTCCACTGGTGCAAGGCGTGGCCCGAGGTGACCTCGGGCAGCTGAGCCGGTGGCGGCCTCGGCGTCAGATCACGTAGGGGTCGCCCGAGGCCCGCACGGTGATGTCGCTGATCGAGACGCCCCACGGCTGGTCGATCACGTAGACGATCTGCTCGGCCAGCTCCTCGGGGGCGATGGCCCAGTAGCGGATGTCCTCGGGGTCGGTGAGCGCCGCCTTCTCGGGGTTGTCGTCGGGGCCCCACACCACGCCGGCCTTCTCGCCGAACGACGCCGCGTTCTGGCCGAGGATGCCCGCCATGGCGTCGCCGTTGACGATGCCCGAGCCCAGGTTGGTGCCCGGCACGCCGGTGGGCTTCACCGTGGTGACCTTGATCTTCCCCTGCGACTCGACCCGCAGCGTCTCCGAGAGCACGTTCACGGCCGCCTTGGTGGCGGTGTAGACGCCCGAGCCGGCCACCGGGAAGTTGCCGTAGATCGATGACACGTTGACGACCTGGCCACGGCCCTGGGCGATCATCTGGTCGTGGGCGGCGCTGATGCCGTTGAGCACCCCGCGGAAGTTCACGTCGATGCAGCGGTCCCACGCGTCGGCCGCCCGGGCGTGGTCGGCGAAGAAGGCCAGCGGCATGGTGCCGGCGTTGTTCACCCACACGTCGATGGCGCCGAAGGTGTCGACCGCGAACGCCGCCAGAGCGGCGGTGTCGGCCCGGTCGGTGACGTCGGTGCGGCGGGCGGCGACCTCGCCGCCCAGCGCGGCGATCGACTCGGCCGCGACGACCTTCGCCCCCCGGCCCGCCAGCAGCGTGGCCACGATGCGGCCGAAGCCGCTGGCCGCGCCGGTGACGACGACGACCTTCCCCTTCACGTGATCGCTCATGGGGCTGGAAGGTACCCTTCGCTGCAGGCCGGGACGGCCCGGCACGCCTGACAGGAGAGCCGGTGGGCGACCACGTCCTCGTGCTGAACGCCACGTACGAGCCGCTGAGCACCGTGGGTTGGCAGCGCGCGGTCGTGCTGGTCATCTCGGGCATCGCCGAGACCGTGGCGGCCGACGAGGTGCGCCGCGTCCGCTCGCCGTCGCTCTCCATCGCCCGGCCCCACGTGATCCGACTGCTGTCCTACGTCTGTCTCTTATACACATCTGACGCTGCCGACGAAGAGGATAGTGTGGGT
>CAMFLJ010000382.1 GCA_945957335.1 uncultured Actinomycetes bacterium
CACCGAGCCCCAGGCCGGCTCCGACGTCGGCGCGGTGCGCACCAAGGCGGTGCCGGCCGACGACGGCTCGTGGCGCATCACCGGCACGAAGATCTTCATCTCCTTCGGCGAGCACGACATGGCCGAGAACATCGTCCACCTCGTGCTGGCCCGTGTGCCCGACGCGCCTCCCGGCACCAAGGGCATCTCGTGCTTCATCGTCCCCAAGTTCCTCGTGAACGACGACGGCAGCCTCGGTGAGCGCAACGACGTCACGTGCGTGTCGATCGAGCACAAGATGGGCATCAAGGCCAGCCCCACCTGCGTCATGAACTACGGCGAGGCCGGCGAGGGCGCCGTCGGCTACCTCATCGGCGAGGCCAACCAGGGCATGCGCTACATGTTCACGATGATGAACAACGCCCGCCTGTCGGTGGGCCTCGAGGGCCTGGCCCTGGCCGAGCGCGCCTACCAGGACGCCCTCACCTACGCCCAGGAGCGCCAGCAGGGCCGGGCGCCTGGCGCGCCGGCGGGCGAGACGTCGTTCATCGTCGAGCTGCCCGACGTGCGCCGGATGCTGCTCACCATGAAGGCCTCGATCGACGCCATGCGGGCGATCATCTACACCAACGCCCAGGCCATCGACCTCGCCACCCACCACCCCGACCCCGACGTGCGCGAGCGCAACCAGGAGCTCGTCGAGCTGCTCACGCCCGTGTCGAAGGGCTTCGGCACCGACATGGGCATCGAGTGCACCTCGATCGCCATCCAGGTCTACGGCGGCATGGGCTACATCGAGGAGTCCGGCGTGCCGCAGCACTTCCGCGACGCCCGCATCACCTCCATCTACGAGGGCACCAACGGCATCCAGGCCATGGACCTCGTCGGCCGCAAGCTGCCCATGCGCGCCGGTGGCGTGATCACCGAGTTCCTCGCCGACGTGGCCGCGCTCGACGCCGAGCTGGCCGCCGCCGGCGACGACCTCGCCGTCGTCCGCGAGCAGCTCGCCTCGGCGCTCGCCACCGTGCAGGAGACCGTCGGCTGGCTGATGGAGCACGGCATCGCCGACGTGCGCAACGCGCTGGCCGGCGCCACTCCGTTCCTGCGGATGTTCGGCCTGCTCGTCGGGGCCCGTTACCTCGCCGAGGCCGCGCTCGCCGCCCGGGCCGACCTGGCCGAGGGCGTCGGCGACGCCGAGCACCTCGGGGCCCGCCTCGTGGTCGCCCGCTTCTACGCCGAGAACCTCCTGCCCGCCGTGCACGGGCTGGCCCCGGCGGTCACCGCCGGGTTCGACGACCTCTACGCGGTGGGCCCCGGCGCCCTGGCCGGCTGACCCGGTGACGGCCACCCTCTCCGCCGTCGGCGCGCTCGTCGTCGCCGACCCCGCCACCGCCGGGTTCGCCTCGATCCCGAGCCCCAGCTCCAACCGGCTCGGCCCGCTGCACATGTACGGGCTCATGATCGCCCTCGGCGTCATCGCGGCCGTCGAGCTGGGCCGGGCCCGCTGGCGGGCGCGGGGCGGCAACCCCGACGACGTCTACGCCATCGCCCTGTGGGCCGTGCCCGCCGGCCTGATCGGCGCCCGGCTCTACCACGTCATCACCGACTGGAACCGCCTCTACTCCGGCGGGCGCTGGTGGCCCGAGGCGTTCAAGGTCTGGAACGGCGGCCTGGGCATCCCTGGCGGCGCCGCGCTCGGCATCGCCGTCGGCGTGTGGGTGGCCCACCGCCGCGGCTGGCGCCTGGGCCCGGGCCTCGACGCGCTCATCCCCGGCATCCCCCTGGCCCAGGCCATCGGCCGCATCGGCAACTGGTGGAACCAGGAGGTCTTCGGCCGGCCCACCTCGCTGCCGTGGGGCCTCGAGATCTCCCCGAAGAACCGGCCCGTCGACTACCTCACCTCGTCGACGTTCCACCCCACCTTCCTCTACGAGCTGATCTGGAACCTGGCCCTGTGCGGCCTGTTGATCTGGCTCGACCGCAAGCGCACGCTGCGCCCGGGCACGGTCCTGCCGCTGTACATCGGCGGCTACTTCCTCGGCCGGCTCTGGATCGAGGCCCTGCGCAGCGACGAGGCCACCCACATCCTCGGGCTGCGGGTGAACATCTGGCTGTCGATCATCGGCATCGGTGGCTCCGCGATCGCCCTGCTGGTGCGCGGCGTGCGCCGCCGTCCCGGTGACAGCGAGGAGCCCTACCGCGACGGCCACCGCTGGGTCGACCCGCGCTCCGCCGAGCTCGACGACGAGGCCGACCCCGACGCGGATGCCGAGGGGTCGGGCGATGCCGATGCCGTGGCGTCGACCGATGGCGATGGCGAGGGCGCCGACCCGTCAGGCGACGAGGCCGACGACGACGCCGGCGAGGCGGACCTCAGCGACGAGCCAGCGGAGGGCCAGCCTCCGACCTGAAGTCCCACGGCAGCTCGGGATCGAGCCCGTCGGCCAGGCGGTCGAGGTGGCCGATGCCGCGGATCGTGCGGTCGAGCCGGTTCACCGGGTGGAACGGCGAGAGCCCCGCGGCCGACGCCTTCGGCGGGAACGTGAGCAGCTCGCGCACGTCGTAGGCGATGCAGTAGAGGCGCACGCGGTCGAGCAGGTCGGGCACCGCGAAGAGCTCGGGGTAGTCCTCGGCCAGCCAGTAGGGGACGGGGGCGTAGTCGCGAGAGAGCGTCTCGGCCTCGTAGTCCTCGGCCACGTGGAGGTACGGGAACGCGCAGAAGCGCAGCAGCACGTCGAGGTCGAGGTCGGGCGGCCCGCCGCGGGCCCACTCGAAGTCGAGCAGGGCGGTGACGGCCCGGCCGTCCCACAGCACGTTCTCGAAGTGCAGGTCGCCGTGGACGACGTGGCTGGTGTCGAAGGGCTCCAGCACGGCGTGGGCGTACTCGACGAACTCGCGCACCTCGTAGACCATCCGTCGGTCGATGTACGGCATCTCCATGACGGTCTCGAGGGCGCTGAGCAGCGGGGCCGTGACCCCGTACTCGGTGCTGGCGAGCAGCTGGGGGGCGGCGTCGATCTCGGGCAGGCCGTCGGGGGTGCGCACCTCGTGGAGGTGCTTGAGCACGTTGGCGAACTGGCGGGTGGCGCTGCGGCGCTCGCCGGTGCTCATCGACGGCCACTGGCGGCTCAGCACCTCGCCGGGCAGCCGGTGCACGATGAGCCAGTCGGCGCCGAGCTCGCCCCCGTAGGCGACGATCTCGGGGTAGTGCACCTCGGGCGGCAGGAGCGGGCCGAGGAAGGCCTCGCGCCGCAGCCGCTGGTTCGGGCGCCGGTTGACCCGGATGACGTACTCGGCCCCGAGCCACACCTCGTTGG
>CAMFLJ010000383.1 GCA_945957335.1 uncultured Actinomycetes bacterium
GGATGGTGGCGACGATGTCGGTGAGGCGGCCGGTGCGGGCGGTCTCGAGGGCGGTGAACAGCGCGCCCTGGCCGGTGACCTGCCGCTCGCCGGAGTCGTCGGCCACGCCGAGGCTCTCGAGCGTGTCGCCGAAGAGCTCGTCCTCGATGCTGAGCAGCTGGCGGCCGCGGGTGGCGAAGTGGCGGCGCCGGGCCAGGCCCATGGGCTGGCGGCCGGTGGCCCGGTAGAAGGGCTCGGCGACGGGCGCCCGCCAGTCGACGATGACGGGCTCCTGCTCGGCGTCGCTCACCGCGATGCGCCCGATGTAGAAGCTCTCGGGCTCGCCGTCGGGGGTGTCGGCCACGCGGTCGATGCGCCCGAAGCACAGGGCGGCGTCGCCCAGCTGGAGCTGGGTGAGGCGGTTCACGACCGTGTCGTAGATGACCTCGCGCTCGAAGCGGGCCTGCTCGGTGCCACCGCGACCGACCTCGACCATCGACGTGAGCCTGCTGGCCGCCTGGCGGGTCGACTCGAGGCACGCGTAGGCGTGATCGATGTAGTCCTGCTCGGCTGCCAGATCGGGGTGACGGGCCATGCGCTCCCTCGGGGAGGACGACGATCCCCCCGGATGCCGGCCCAGCGGCCCGATCCAGGGGATCGGCCATGCTACCCGTCCCCGCCGGATTCTCCCCGGGCGGAGCGGGTCGGTAGCGTGGCCGCCGTGCCCGAGACCCCCGCAGACCGGCCGCTCCCCCCCTTCCTCCGGGCCTGTCGTGGCCTCCCCGGTGGGCCCGACGACCGGGTGCCGGTGTGGTTCATGCGCCAGGCCGGTCGGTCGTTGCCCGAGTACCGGGCCGTACGGGGCGAGGGCAGCTTCTTCGACGCCGTGCACGACCCCGAGCTCGCCGCCGAGATCACCCTCCAGCCCGTCCGCCGCTACGACGTGGACGCGGCGATCCTCTACTCCGACATCGTCGTCCCGGTGGAGGCGATCGGCTTCGGGGTCGACCTCGTCAAGGGCGTCGGGCCGGTGGTCGAGCAGCCGTTCCGTCGGGCGGCCGACCTCGAGCGCCTCCGCCCCCTCGACCCCGAGGGCGACACCCCCTACGTCATCGAGACGGTGAAGATCCTGGTGGACGAGCTCTCGGTCCCCCTGATCGGGTTCGCCGGAGCGCCCTTCACCGTGGCGAGCTACCTCGTCGAGGGCAGGCCGTCGCGGACCTACACCGCCACGAAGGCGCTCATGCACGGCGAGCCGGACCTGTGGCACCGCCTGATGGAGCGCCTCACCGACCTGGCGGTCGCGTCGCTGCGGTCCCAGGTCGCCGCCGGTGCCTCCGCCTTCCAGCTGTTCGACTCCTGGGCGGGGGCCCTGTCACCCCCGGACTACGAGCGCTTCGTCCTTCCCCACAGCCGCGCCGTCTTCTCGGCCATGGCCGACCTCGGCGCGCCCGGCATCCACTTCGGGGTGGGGACCGGCGAGGTCCTGGGCCTCATGGCGGCGGCCGGGCCCGACGTCATGGGCGTCGACTGGCGGGTGCCGCTCGACGTGGCCCGGCGGCGCCTGCCGGACGTGACCGCCCTCCAGGGCAACCTCGACCCTGCGCTGTGCTTCGCCCCCTGGGAGGTCACGGCCGAGGCGACGCGCGACGTCCTGGCCCGCAACGCCGGCCATCCCGGCCACGTGTTCAACCTCGGCCACGGCGTCCTTCCCGAGACCGACCCCGCCGTGCTCGAGCGGGTGGTCGAGCTCGTCCACGCCGAGGGCCGCTGCGACGGCCCGTCCGCACCGACCACCGGGGACGACGACGAGGAGGCGACCCGATGAGCGATGCACCCCTCGGCCTGGTGGTGATGGCCTACGGCACGCCCCGCACGCCGGACGAGATCGAGCCGTACTACACCCACATCCGCCGGGGCCGGCCGCCCACCCCCGAGCTGCTCGCCGACCTCACCGCCCGCTACGACGCCATCGGTGGCATCTCGCCGCTCGCCGAGCGCACCGAGGCCCAGCGCGCCGCGCTGCAGCGGGGCCTCGACGAGCGCATGCCCGGCCGGTGGCAGGTCGTGCTCGGCCAGAAGCACGCCGCCCCCTTCATCGAGGACGCCGTGGCCGACCTCGCCGCCGCCGGCGTCACCGAGGCCGTCGGCCTGGTGCTGGCCCCGCACTACTCGGGCTTCAGCGTCGGCGAGTACCAGCGCCGGGCCGCCGAGGCCGGCGAGAGCCGGGGCGTGCGCCTGCACGCCATCGACCGCTGGCACCTCGAGCCCGCCTACCTCGACTTCCTCGCCGACGCCGTGCGCGACGCGGCGGGCACGCTCCCCGCCGACCACAAGGTGCTCTTCACCGCCCACTCCCTGCCCGAGCGGGTGCTCGTCGACGACCCCTACCCGGAGGAGCTGCGCGAGAGCGCGGCGGCCGTGGCCGAGCGCGTCGGCCTCTCGCCCTGGCCCGACTGGGCGTTGTGCTGGCAGAGCGCCGGCCGCACCCCCGAGCCGTGGCGCGGCCCCGACATCCTCGAGGTCGTCCGCGACCTCGGCGCCACCGGCCGCACCGACGGCGTGCTGGTGTGCGCCCAGGGCTTCACCGCCGACCACCTCGAGGTGCTCTACGACCTCGACATCGAGGCCACCAAGGTGGCCGACGAGGTCGGGCTGGCCTTCGCCCGCACCCGATCGCTCAACGACGACCCGACCGTGATGGCCGCGCTGGCCGACCGGGTGGTGGCCCGCATCACCGAGGCCGGGGTCGTCTGAGGTGGCCGCCCCCGAGCACGTCGTCGTCGTCGGCGCCGGGATCACCGGACTGACCGCAGCCTTCACCGTCGCCACCCGCAGCCCCGGCACCAAGGTGACGGTGCTCGAGGCCTCGAACCGGGTGGGCGGCAAGATCATGACCACCCCGTTCGCGGGGCGACCGGTCGACTGCGGCGCCGACGCCTTCCTGGCCCGGGTGCCCGAGGCCAAGGCCCTGTGCGACGAGCTCGGCATCGGCGGGATGCTCACGTCGCCCGCTTCGCGCTCGGCGCTGGTGTGGGCGCGGGGTGAGCTGCGCCGGCTCCCCGCCGGCCTGGTGCTCGGCGTGCCCACCGACATGGACGCGCTGGCCGCCTCCGGCATCGTGAGCGCCGAGGGCGTGGCCCGCGCCGCCGACGACCTCGCCGCCACCGCGCCACCGGCCGGCGAGCCCACGGGTGACCCCGACGGCGAGGGCGACCTCTCGGTCGGCCACCTCGTGCGCGGCCGCCTGGGCGACGAGGTCTACGAGCAGCTCGTGGCGCCGCTCCTCTCGGGCGTGAACGCCGGCGACGCC
>CAMFLJ010000384.1 GCA_945957335.1 uncultured Actinomycetes bacterium
GCGACACGTTGTAGCCGTCGACCGCGAGGGTGGCGCCGGGGTGGCGCAGCAGGTGCATCGCCGCCTCGGGGCCGTCGTCGAACATGCCGACCGGCAGGCCCACCGGCTCGCGACGGGGCGGGCGCGCCGGCTCGGGGTCGGCCACCGGCGCCGGCGCAGTGGTGTCGTCGGCGACCGGCGCGGTGCCGGGGTCGGCGTCGATGCCGTCACCGTCGTCGGGCGGGCGGACCAGCTCGGCCGCCTCGGCGAGCGACGACGAGAGCAGCGCGGCGGCCTCGGCGGCGCGGGCCACGAGCGCGGCGAGGGCGTCGCGGTCGAGGGTCGGACCGGAAGCCACCGGCAGCTGCTCGATGACGGGCGCCGGGGCCTCGCCGTGGGCCTGGCCCTCGGCGAGGGTGCGGGCCGCGTCGGTGTCGACGTCGCCGGAGAGGGCGTCCTCCAGGGCGGCGACCTCGAGCCGTGCCGCGGCGAGGTCCTCCTGGACCCGGCGCAGCTCGTCGAGGCGGGCGTTGGCCCGGACCTCGAGCGCCTTGAGGTCGCGCACGGCGGCCGCCCGCTCGTCGCGCAGCTCGGCCACCTGGGCGGTGAGCGCGGCCACCTGCTCGTCGGCCGACTCGCGGCCGGAGCGGGCGTCGGCCAGGCCCCGGGCGGCACGGTCCTGCTCGGTGCGGGCGTGGCGGGCGGCCTCCATGGCCTCGTCGCGCTCCTCGACCGCCCGGGCCAGCTCGCGGGTGAGGCGGGCGACCTCCTCGGCGCTGCCGGCGGTCTCGGCCTCGCGCACGGCCTCGCCGAGCAGCTCGTCGAGGCGGTCCTGCCAGCCGTCGGGCCGATCGAGGAACAGCCACCCGGCATCGCCCACGTCGTCGGGCTCGACGGCGTCGCGCACCCGCTCGCGGAAGGCCTCGTCGTCGTCGAGCACCTTGGCCGCCCGGTCGAGGGCCCGGCCCGAGAGCCGGCGGAACGACAGGAAGGGCCGCAGAGCGGCGGGCGGAGCGACGGGCGGGTTGGCCTCGAGGCCGGCTCGCGCCACGGCGAAGGCGGCCTCCAGCGCCGGGCGCAGCCGCGCCACCTCGGGCTGGTTCAGCGGCCCGGCTCCGCGTCGGAGGCGGCGTCGGCCTCCTCCTCGCTGATCTCGATCACCGACCGGCCGTTGCCGCACCAGCGGCACGAGACCTCTTCGACCCGCTCGTCGAGCACCTCGACGTCCTCGACGTCGAGCTGGCCGCCCACCGAGTAGTGGTGGAACGCCCGCGTGCGCCGGGTGGCGGTGACGTCGAAGCGGGTGAGGTTGCCGCAGGCGGTGCAGCGGTAGCGGGTGGTGGTCACCCGGCGATCCTACTGATCGGCCGCGCGGCGCCAGCCGACCCTCCCGGGCGGTCGGGTGGGCCGGGTGGGCCGGATCACCCTGCCCAGGGCACCACGACCGGTTCACCCTCACCGACGCGGGCGATCCCACCGGGGACGGCTGCGCTGAGGGTGACGGCGCCCTCTCGCCCGGCGACGACCTGTCGCTCCAGCCCGGCGGGCAGGAGCGTGCCGTCGCCCGGCCCCAGTGGACGGACCGCGCCGTCGAGGGTGACCTCGAGCCCGCCCTCGACGACCACGAGCACCTGGTCGACGTCGATCCGGTGCAGCGGGCCGCGTGCCTCGGGCGCCATCTCGGTGCGCCACACCGCCACCTCCGACCCGGGGTAGCGGCGCATGGTGGCGTTCGGGGTGACATGCACCTCGGCCTCGGCGAGCGACGTGAACATGGCGGTCTCCTCATCTGGTCAACTTGGTTGTCTTTCTACCATTGGACAACTCGGTTGTCTAGTGTGAGGGGATGCACGACCAGCCCATGGCCCGACTGCTCGCCAGCGCCCTCCGCCTCGCCGTCGACGAGATGCACGAGCGCCTGGCTCTCGCGGGCTACGACGACCTCCGACCGGTGCACGGCTACGTCCTCAACGCCGCCGCCCACGAGGACGGCGTGACCGCCA
Source organism: uncultured Actinomycetes bacterium (assembly GCA_945957335.1). Lineage (GTDB taxonomy): Bacteria > Actinomycetota > Acidimicrobiia > Acidimicrobiales > Acidimicrobilacustridaceae > CAMFLJ01. The sequence goes on from CAMFLJ010000384.1 coordinate 1,983, forward strand.
GCGCCCTGGCCACCCTCCTCGGCGTCACCAAGCAGGCGGTGGCGAAGCTCGTGCAGGAGCTCACGGCACTCGGCTACGTCGAGCGCTCACGGACCGCCGACGCCGACGGTCGCCGGCGCCCGGTGACCCTCACCGCCCGAGGCCGAGCGGCACTCGAGGCCTCGGCTGCGATCCAGCACGAGATCGAGCAGGAGTGGGCCGCCGCAGCGGGCCCTCAGCGCCTGGCCACCACCCTGACCACCCTCGGGCTCGTGCTCGACGACGCGGTGGCCCGGGGGCGGCCGGTGTCGCTGCGACCGACCTGGTGAACGGCCCGGCCCGGCCACCGCCATCGAACACTTGTGCGCGAACGGGTGTTCGATGATACTGCCGGGATGGACCGGGCGCAGGGCCAGCTCACCCTCGACGACCTCGGCACGCCTCTGGCCGACGTCACCTTCTGCGTCATCGACCTCGAGACCACCGGCGGCTCGCCCACCGAGTGCGGCATCACCGAGATCGGCGCGGTGAAGCTGCGGGGCGGCGAGTGCCTCGGCACCTTCCAGACCCTCGTCAACCCGGGCTGCGCCATCCCGCCCGAGATCGTCGTGCTCACCGGCATCACCCAGTCGATGGTCGTGCCCGCCCCCCGGATCGAGCAGGTGCTGCCCTCGCTGCTCGAGTTCGTCGGCGAGGCCGTGATCGTCGGCCACAACGTGCGCTTCGACGTCGGCTTCCTGCAGGCCGCGCTCGAGCGCGACCAGCGACCCCGCCTCACCAACCGCACGGTCGACACCGTCGCCCTGGCCCGGCGCCTCGTCCGCGACGAGGTGCCCAACTGCAAGCTCGGCACCCTCGCCGACCGCCTGCGCCTCGACCACAAGCCCTCGCACCGAGCCCTCGACGACGCGCTGGCCACCGGCGACCTGCTGCACGTGCTGCTCGAGCGGGCCGGCGGCCTCGGGGTCACCGGGCTCGACGACCTCCTCGCACTGCCCACCATGGCCGGCCACGCCCAGGCGGCCAAGCTCAAGCTCACCGACGACCTGCCCCGCTCCCCCGGCGTCTACGTGTTCCGGGGCCAGCAGGGCGAGGTGCTCTACGTCGGCAAGGCCACCAACCTGCGCAGCCGGGTGCGCTCCTACTTCTCGGGCGACACCAGGAAGAAGGTCGGCGCCCTGCTGCGGGAGACCCGCCGCATCGACCACGTGGTCCACCCCCACCCCCTCGCCGCCGCGGTGCCCGAGGCGCGCCTCATCCACCGCGTCCCCCCCCGCTACAACCGCCAGGCCAAGGACTGGTCGAACGACTGCTACGTGAAGC
>CAMFLJ010000385.1 GCA_945957335.1 uncultured Actinomycetes bacterium
CGCCCACGCCGCCCATGTCGAGGATGAACATCCGGGGGTGGTCGCCCTCGGCCTCCATCGAGAAGGTGACCTCGGCGCCGAACACCTCGCCGTACCAGTCCGCGAAGCGGTCGAGGTCGGTGGTGAGCGTCGCCACGTGGTTGAACCCGCTGGTGATGGGCACGGCCGTCCCTCCCTGGTCGCCGGTGGGGCGCAGGGTACCGCCGGCCCGGGCTCAGAAGGGGAGTGCGACCTCGTGGGGCAGCAGCTGGTAGGCGGGGTTCAGCATGGCCAGCTGGTTGCGGGTCTCGGCCACGGTGCCCTCGACCACGAGGCGGGCGCCGAGCTTGATGCCACCGATGCTGCGCCGGCCGAGGAAGACCACGGTGATGCCGCCGGTGCCGTCGACCAGGGTGAGCTCGAGGCTCTGGATCTTCTCCGACCACGGCTGCACCCGCAGCGCCTTCACCCGCCCGGCCACCTTCACCTGGGCCCGCCACTCGACGTCGCCGATCGGGACGACACCGTCGAGGGCGAGGCGGCCCAGCTCGTCGAAGGCCGCGGCGGTCTGCGCGGCGAGGCGGGCCTCGGCGTCCTTGTTGCGGGAGAACAGCGCCATCAGTGGCCTCCGGTGCTCCCGTTGCCCGAGTGGCCGTCGCCGTGGACGCCGGCGGTGCCGGAGACGGCGCCGTGCTCGAGCTTGTGGATGTGCTGGCCCTTCGCCGACTGGGTCAGGTGGTACGGCACGAACGTGACGTTGGCGTGGGGCACGTCGGCGATGGCCTTGGCGATCGAGTCGGCGGTGCGATCGTGCAGCAGGCGGTGCCAGGCCGACTTGTACTCGCGGCGGGGGATGAGGATCGTGACCTCGGTCTGGCCGTCGGCGGCGGCCTCGGCCACCAGCTCGAGCACGGACCGGTTGATGCGGCGGTCGGGGCACTCGCGGATCTCGAGCGGGAGGCGCGAGAGCGCGAGGTGGCTCCACTTCTCGGCCAGCTCGCCGGCGTGCACCTCGTCGACCGCGATGTGCACGGCTCGCAGCTCGTCGGGGGTGAGCGTGCGGGCGTACTGGATGGCCCGGGCGGCGGTGCGGTCGATGCGGTCGACGAGCACGAGCACGGTGTGGCGCCGCAGGATCGGGGCCTCGGCGGCCTCGAGGGCATCGTCGTGGAGCTCGGACTTCTCGGCCTCGTACTGGTGGTTCAGCCGCACCACGACCCACACGAGGATCGGGATCAGCACGATGATCACCCAGGCGCCCTCGAGGAACTTGGTGGAGGCGATCACCACGGTCACCACGGCGGTGACGATGGCGCCCAGGCCGTTGATGGCCAGGCCGAAGCGCCAACCCGACTCCTTGATGCGCAGGTGGCGGCGGGCCATGCCGAGCTGGGAGAGCGTGAAGCTGGTGAACACGCCCACGGCGTAGAGCGGGATCAGCTTGGTGACGTCGGCGCCGAGCACGATCACGAGCACGGCGGCGGTGACCGACAGGGCGATGATGCCGTTGGAGAACACCAGCCGGTGGCCGCGCTTGGTGAGCTGCCGGGGCATGAAGCTGTCCTCGGCCTGGAAGCTGGCGAGGCGGGGGAAGTCGGCGAAGCTCGTGTTGGCGGCCAGCACCAGGATGAGCATGGTGGCGGCCTGGGTGAAGATGAACATCACGTGCCCGATGCCGCTCGTGCCGTAGACCGCCTCGGCGATCTGGGCGATGACGGTCTTGCCCTCCTCGGGCACCGGGTGGAGCTGGGTGGCCAGCCACGAGATGCCGAAGAACATGGCGCCGAGGGTGGCGCCCATGATCACCAGCGTCTGGCTGGCGTTCTTCCAGGAGGGCTCCTTGAAGGCGGGCACGCCGTTGGAGATGGCCTCGACGCCCGTGACCGCGGCGCCGCCGGAGGCGAAGGCGTGGAGCACGAGGAACCAGCCCACGGCGCTGACGCCGGCGAGCTCCTCGTTCTGGACGCTGTCGAGCGGGATGTGCTCGAGGCCGCCGCCGAACACGGCCTTGTAGATGCCGTACCCGATCATGAGGGCCATGGCCGCCACGAACATGTAGGTGGGGACGGCGAAGATCTTCCCCGACTCCTTCACGCCGCGGAGGTTGCCGAAGGCGATGATGGCGATGAAGCCGACGGCGATCAGCACCCGGTAGGGGTAGAGCCCGCCGAACACCGAGTAGAGGGCGGCCACGCCGGCCGACACCGACACCGAGACGGTGAGGATGTAGTCGGTGAGGAGGGCGACGCCGGCGACCTGGGCCGGCAGGACCCCGAGGTTGTCCTTGGTGACGATGTACGCGCCGCCGGCCGAGGGGTAGGCCTTGATGGTCTGGCGGTAGCTGAGGATCAGCAGCCCGAGCACCAGCAGCATGGCGATGGTGATGGGCAGGACGTAGCTGAACGCCACGACGCCCACGCCCGCCAGCAGCAGGGTGTGGAGGATCTCCTCGGTGGCGTAGGCCGCCGACGAGAGGTTGTCGGACGCGAACACGGCGAGCGCCGTCGGCTTGCCGAGCCGCTCGTGGGCCAGCTGGTCGGTGTGGAGCGGCCGACCCAGGACCTTGTTCTTGAAGCGGAACGATCGACTCTCGGGGATGTCGACCTTCGGCGTCGGGGGAAGTGGCGCGAGGCCGGTCTGGTCCTGTGTGGGGGCAGCCATACGAAGCGACAGTTGACACCCGGGAGCGTTGGTCACGCAATCGCCGGACGGCACTGTTCACCTGTCAGAAATCTGCACCCTTCGCGTCAGGTGCCCCGGGTGGTCTCGCGGGCACGACGACGGGCGACGGCGACGTCCCGGAGGGGGCACCCGGCGACGCCGGTAACCTGACCGACCCACCCCCGGTCGCGCCTGCGGCCGGGATGCCGCGCGTCCCCCTCCCGCCCGCGACCCGGAGCTCCATGCCCCTCACCGACCTCCCCGACCTGCTCGCCGACGAGCCCGGCCTCACCGCCGTGCTGGGCCGGCGCGACGCCGTGCTGGCCGTGCCCGAGCCGGCGCGCGCCATCGTGGTGGCCGGCCTCGCGGTGCGCACCGAGCGCCACCCGATCGTTGTGGCGGTGCCCACCACCGGCGAGGCCGAGCGCCTGGCGCGCGACCTCGGTGCCTTCCTCGGGCCCGACGAGGTCGACCTGTTCCCGGCATGGGAGACCCTGCCCTTCGAGCGCGTCAGCCCGGCCGTCGACACGATGGGCAGCCGCCTGCGCACCCTGTGGCACCTCCGCGACCCCGAGCGCGCGCCGCGGGTCGTCGTGGCGCCGGTGCGCGCTCTCGTGCAGCGCCTCGGCCCCCACG
>CAMFLJ010000386.1 GCA_945957335.1 uncultured Actinomycetes bacterium
GGCGAAGGTGTCGGCGTGCGTGGCGAAGGCGTCGCCGAAGTAGGCCTTCACGGCGTGGCCGAAGATGATCGGGTCGGAGACCTTCATCATCGTGGCCTTGAGGTGGATCGAGAACAGCACGCCCTGGGCCTTGGCGTCGGCGAGCTGCTCGGCCAGGAAGGCGTCGAGCGCCTTGGCGCTCATGAACGTGGCGTCGACGACCTCGCCCTCGAGGACCGGCACCGACTCCTTGAGCACCGTGGTGGTGCCGTCGGCCTGGGCCAGCTCGATGCGCACCGAGCCCGCCTTGGCGATGGTGACCGACTTCTCGTTGCCGTAGAAGTCGCCGCCGCCCATGTAGGAGACGTGGCTCTTCGAGTCGGGCGACCAGGCCCCCATGCGGTGGGGGTGGTTGCGGGCGTAGTTCTTGACCGACGCCGGGGCCCGGCGGTCGGAGTTGCCCTCGCGCAGGACGGGGTTGACGGCCGAGCCCTTGATCTTGTCGTAGCGGGCCTTGGCGTCCTTCTCGTCGTCGGACTTCGGCTCGTCGGGGTACTCGGGGACCATGTAGCCCTTCGAGCGGAGCTCCTCGATGGTGGCCTTGAGCTGCGGGATCGAGGCGGAGACGTTCGGGAGCTTGATGACGTTGGCCTCGGGCCGCTCGACCAGCTCGCCGAGCTCGGCGAGGTCGTCGGACATCCGCTGGTCGTCGGTGAGGGCCTCGGGGAAGGCGGCGAGCACGCGGGCGGCGAGGGAGATGTCGCGGAGCTCGACCTCGACGCCGGCGGCGGCGGTGAACGCGCCGATGATCGGCAGCAGCGAGGCGGTGGCCAGGGCCGGGGCCTCGTCGGTCTGGGTGTAGATGATCGTGTGGGTCTCGGCCATGCCTCTTCCAGTGCTCTCAGGTGGTCTGCGGTATGCGTCGACGGGTGCGCCCACGGCTGCAGGCGCGAACGGTCCATCCTCTCACCTGCCGGGCGCAGTGCCCAACGGCATGCTCGCTCGTGCTCAACTCGGGCGGTGGCACGCGACGTGGAGGACACCAACCGGCGCCTGCTGCGCGCCCGCGACGCCATCGACCGCCGGTACCGCGAGCCACTCGCGGTGGAGCACCTCGCCTCCGTCGCCTGCCTCTCGCGGGCCGCGTTCATCCGCTCGTTCGCCGCAACGTTCGGGGAGACCCCGCACCGCTACCTCCAGCGCCGACGCATCGAGCGGGCGATGTACCTCCTCCGCACGACGGACCGGTCGGTGACCGACGTCTGCATGGAGGTGGGCTTCTCGAGCCTCGGGACCTTCAGCCGCACCTTCACCGAGATCGTGGGCGAGTCGCCCTCCCGGTTCCGCGGCCGGGGAAGGGTCGACGACGTCCCGTCGTGGTTCGTCGGCCGATGGACCCGCCCGAGCACTTTCGGAGAAGCACCCGAGCGGGGCGATCCGTAGCGTGCCCCCCATGTACAACGCGATCAGCCGCTCCCAGGTCTACGTCCTCGACCAGGACCAGGCGCTCTACTTCTACGTCGACACCCTCGGGCTCGAGGTCGCCACCGACGCCGACCTCGGCTTCATGCGCTGGCTGACGGTGCGGGTCCCCGGAGACCCGGTGCGGGAGATCCTCCTCGAGCGCCCCGGCCCTCCGGCGATGGACGAGGGCACCGCCACCCAGGTCCGCGAGCTGCTCACCAAGGGAGCGTGCGCAGGCTCCCTCTTCCTCACCACCGACGACGCCCGCGCGACCTTCGAGACGCTGAGGTCACGGGGCGTCGACATCACCGATGAGCCGGCCGAGCGGCCCTACGGCATCGACTTCGGCATCCGAGACCCGTTCGGGAACCACATCCGCATCGGGCAGATGTTCGAGGTGCCCGCGTGAGCCCGGAGGTCCGCTTCACGGCGGTGCTCGCCCAGGCCGAGGGGAAGAAGGCCACCGGCATCGAGGTGCCGCCCGAGGTGCTCGACGAGCTCGGTGCGGGGCGTCGCCCAGCGGTGGTCGTCCACCTCGGCGACCACCAGATGCAGACGACGATCGGCTCGATGGGCGGTCGGTCGATGATCCCGGTCAGCGCCGCGGTTCGCGCCGAGGCGGGCCTGGCCGCCGGCGATGAGGTGGAGGTGCGGCTCGCCGTGGCGAGCGCTCCCCGCGAGGTGGTGGTGCCCGACGACCTCGCCGCCGCGCTGGCAGCCGAGCCCCAGGCCGCGGCGTTCTTCGCCGGCCTGTCCAACAGCCTGCAGCGCTACCACGTCGACCAGGTCAACGGAGCCAAGACGCCGGAGACACGTGCGCGCCGGATCGAGAAGGCCGTCTCGTCGTTCCTCGCCGGTCGCGCCCGCTGACGGGCGGCCTCTTCGGCCCGCGGGCTCAGCGCAGGAAGGTGCGCAGCTCGGCCACGTCCGCGGTGGCCTGGCGCTGGCCCATGGCCACCGCGTCGGGCACCGCGGCCGGGTCCATCAGGGTGAGCAGGTCGACCTTCTCGGGCTGGCGCTGGAACACCTTGGTGCCGCCGCCCTCGAGGGTGGCGAGCTCGTCGAGGAACGAAGCGGGCCCCGAGGTCATGGCGCCGGTCTCGGCCCCGGCCCCGTCGGTGAGGTTGAGCACCACCGCCCGCTCGGCGCCGGCGAGCAGGTCGAGGTGGGTGCCCGTGCCGCTCACGCCACCGTCCATGCAGCGGCGGTCGAGGATCGGCTGCGGCGTGAACAGGCCCGGCACCGCGCTGCTGGCGGCGACGGCGCGCGTGACGGGCACGCCGTGCTCGCGGGTGATCACGCATCGCTCGCCGGTGTAGGTGTCGACGCAGGTGATGTGCAGGGCGTCGGCGGGCCAGCGGCGCGACTTCAGCACGACCGACACGTTGCGAGGCATGACCGAGTCGGCCGGGGCGCGGGCGGCCAGCGCGGCGTGCCCGATGGCCTTCACCGTGTCGGGCTCGGCGTCCTGGGCGAGGAAGAAGAGGTCGCGGGCGCGCTGCTGGCTGGGGTGGAGCTTCCCCGCCGGAGCCAGCGCGCCGATCAGCTTGGGCGCCTTGGCCAGGAACGACACCTCCTTGCGGAACCGCGAGATGTGCCCGGACTCGAGCACCGACGACACCAGCGACCCGGCCGAGGTGCCGACGACCCGGGGAGCACCGGCGAGGTCGACCCCGTGCTCGGCGAGCGTGGCGAGGTAGGCCACCTGCCAGGCCACGAAGAACACGCCACCACCGCCGAGCGACACGCCCGACACCAGCCCCTCGCCGTAGCCGGCCGAGAAGTCACGGGGCAGGGCCAGCC
>CAMFLJ010000387.1 GCA_945957335.1 uncultured Actinomycetes bacterium
GGTTGATGTTGCCCGACGCTGCCAGCCCGATGCCGCCGCTGATCGCGGCCGCGAGGTCGGTGAGGATGTCGCCGAAGAGGTTGTCCGTGACGATCACGTCAAATCTAGCAGGATCGGTGACCAGGAAGATCGTCGCGGCATCGACGTGCAGATAGTCGACAGCGACCGCGGGGTGCTCGGCGGCGACCGCGTCCACGATCCGCTTCCAGAGGCCGCCGGCGAAGGTGAGCACGTTGGTCTTGTGGACCAGCGTGAGGTGCTTCTTCGGGCGGCTGCGGGCCAGCTCGAAGGCGTAGCGGACGCAGCGCTCGACGCCGTGGCGGGTGTTGACCGAGCCCTGGGTGGCGACCTCGAACGGCGTGCCCTTGCGGAGGAACCCGCCCTCGCCGGCGTAGGTGCCCTCGGTGTTCTCGCGGATGACGATGAAGTCGTGCGAGCCGTCGGGCGCCAGGAACGGGCGCTGGTTGACGTAGAGGTCGAGATCGAAGCGCATCTTCAGCAGGAGGCCGCGCTCGATGAGGCCCGGGGGCACGTCGGGGGTGCCGACGGCGCCGAGCAGCAGGGCGTCGAGGCCGCGCCACTCGTCGATGGTCTCGTCGGTGAGGACGACGCCGTCGCGCAGGTAGCGGCCACCGCCGAGGTCGTAGTCGACCGTGTCGAGCTCGACGCCGGCGGCGCGCACGACCTTCAGCGCCTCGGGGATGACCTCGTGGCCGATCCCGTCGCCGGGGATGACACCGATCTTGTGACTCACGTTCGCTCCGTCTGGGTGGTCCGGGGCCCGGAGGGGCGCAACCGGGCGCTGCACAGGATGCCCCTGATAACGAGAAAGCCGCCCACCTGGGTGGACGGCCGCGAGCGCACACCGGGGACCGGCGTGCGCTACCGAATGATCGCTACCTGGGGGGCACGGGCGTACATCGCCGCACATCCTAGCCCCAACGGCGTCGCGGCACTGTCGGCGTTCCCGCGGCCGCCACTACCATCGGCCCGATGCCCGACGTGCACCACTTCTCCCAGGCCACCTTCGACCGCCTCAGCGCGGAGCTGGAGGAGCTCACGACGACGGCGCGCATCGACATCGCCCGCAAGATCCAGACGGCTCGTGAGCTCGGCGACCTCTCCGAGAACGGCGACTACCACGCCGCCAAGGAGGAGCAGGGGAAGATGGAGGCCCGCATCCGCGATCTCCAGGCCCTCCTCCTCGACGCCGAGATCATCGAGGCCGGCGACACCGACGAGGTCTCCCAGGGCCACGTGGTGCACCTGCGCTACGAGGGCGACGACGACGTCGAGCGCTACCTCATCGGCTCGATCGAGGAGAAGGGCGCCGACGTCGAGGTGCTCACGCCGGGCTCGCCGCTCGGGCAGGCGCTGCTCGGCGCCAAGGTCGGCGACTGGGTCGAGTTCGAGTCCCCCACCGGCGCCCAGCTCAAGGTCGAGGTCGTCGAGATCGAGGCCTGAGCGGCCTTCCGGCCCCGGTGACGGCCTGATCCGGGGATCCGGGCCGTAGCGTAGGAAGGGCCGTGAGCGACACCACCGACGCCGCCCCGTTCGCGACCCCGGGCCTGCCCGACGGTCGCTACGTCGAGCTCCCCGGCCGAGGCACCACCTGGGTGCGCGAGGTCGCGGGGCCCGAGGGCGCGCCCACCGTCGTGCTGCTGCACGGCTGGACCGTGAACTCGGCGCTCAACTTCTTCGCCTGCTACCAGGCGCTGGGCGAGCGCTTCCACGTGGTCGCGCTCGACCACCGCGGCCACGGCCACGGCATCCGCAGCTGGCGCAAGTTCACGCTCGAGGAGTGCGCCGACGACGTCGTGGCCCTCCTCGACGTGCTCGGCGTCGAGCGGGCGATCCCCGTCGGCTACTCCATGGGCGGGCCGGTGGCCCAGCTCACGTGGCAGCGCCACCGCGAGCGCGTCGAGGGCCTCGTGCTGTGCGCCACCGCCACCCGCTTCCGCGACCGCGGCGGCGACCGGGCCTTCACCGGAGTGATCACCGGCCTGTCGCTCGCCACCCGCGCTGCGCCGAGCTGGCTGCACGAGCGGGTCACCGAGCGCCTCGTCACGACCCGCTACGACACCTCGCCGCTCGGCTGCTGGGCGCGCGACCAGGCCCGCCTCAACGACCTCCGCTCGGTGATCGAGGCCGGCCACGCCGTCGGCTCCTACGACGCCCGCAGCTGGATCGGCGGCGTCGACGTGCCCACCGCCGTCGTGCTCACCAGCTACGACACCACGGTGCCGCCGGAGCGCCAGCAGGCCATGGCCGACGACATCCCCGGGGCCCGGGTGTTCCCGGTGAGCGGCGGCCACGACGTGTGCGCGGTCGACCCGCCGGCGTTCGTGCCGGTGCTGCTCGACGCCTGCACCGACGTCGCCGGCCGGGCCCAGTCGCGCGACCGCCTCACCGGCTGACGCCCCACTCCGACCGGGGCGAGCCTCCGGTCAGGGGATCGGCGCGAGGTCCCGGGACGCGTGTGACCTCGTCGCGGGCGCGGGTGACCCGTGGCGTGGTCTCCCCGCCGCTTCGGCACAGCTCGGTGAGGAGGTCGGGGACGGCCTCCATCACGTGCTTGGTGCCCGTGCGGCCGCGGTGCCCGGTAGCCGACCTGAGGTAGGCCTTCCGGTGCTTGCGGGTGCCGACGAACGCGTCGACCTCGGCCTGGGTCGCCACACCGCTGTCGACCTCGGGCTGCAGCACGGCCAGGGCCCAACGGCGCTCGGTGAGCACGGAGTGCATGTAGATCCAGCGGTAACAGACGATCAGCAGGATCGGCACCCCGAGGTAGGGGACGACCACGAGGAGCCGGCTGAGCGAGCTGAGCCCGGACGCGGCGTCCCACACGCCGTGGGCGAGCATGGCGAGGGCGATGAACAGCAGGCCGCGTCCGACCCGTCGGGGCTCGTCGGGGCGTCCGATGAGCCAGATCAGGCCGGCGCAGAAGATGGCGCTGTACATCCAGTGCGAGAACACACCCGTCGCCATGCGGAACATGGCGGTGTTGATGGCGCCCTGGGCGTTGTCGAGGTCGAAGCCGTTGGTGCCGCCCCGGAAGCCGTAGACCATGTTCTCCACGACCATGAAGCCCAGGCCGAGGAACGACCCGACGATGAGGCCGTCGAACGCGGTGCGGATCAGCCGGGGTGCGAGCGCGACGAGCAGCAGCAGCCCGGCGGCCTTGGCGGTCTCCTCGACGAACGGCGCCGAGAGGGCGTGCGCCCACTTGTCGGCGAAGTCGGCG
>CAMFLJ010000388.1 GCA_945957335.1 uncultured Actinomycetes bacterium
GGGTGGTGACGTCGGCGTCGGAGGGCGGCAGGCGCAGCGCGTCCATGGCGATCTCGATGGTGCGCTTGAGGTCCCACGCGCCGCTGGCCTCGATCTGGGCCTCGAGGTCGGCCTGCTCCTCGCCGAGCTTCTCGTAGTCGGCGTCGGGGTCGGCCCACTTGGCCAGCACCGTGTCGTAGCGCTCGAGCAGCGTGGCGGTCTCGCCGACGCCGTCCATGACGTTGCCGATGACGTCCTTTGCCGGGTCGAGGTGCGGCTCCTGCTCGAGCAGGCCGACGGTGAAGCCGGGGGTGAGGCGGGCCTCACCGGTGTAGCCGTCGTCGATGCCCGCCATGATGCGCAGCAGCGACGACTTGCCCGAGCCGTTGTGGCCGAGGACGCCGATCTTGGCCCCCGGGTAGAAGGAGAGGCTGATGTCCTTCAGCACCTCGCGGTCGGGCGGGTAGTACCGACTCACCTTGTGCATGGTGAAGATGAACTGAGCAGCCATGGCCGGAGAGGGTACCGATGCGGCCGTTGGCGGAGGAATCGCCGCCCCGTCGGTCGCCGCTCACCAGAGCCCGGACGCGACGGTGCCCCGCCGGAGCGGGGCACCAGGTCGTACGTCCGGTCGCGATGATCAGCGGCGGGCGGTGCGCTTCTTGGCCGGGGCCTTCTTGGCCGCCGTCTTGCGAGCGGGGGCCTTCTTCGCTGCCGTCTTCTTGGCCGGAGCCTTCTTCGCCGCGGTCTTCTTGGCGGGTGCCTTCTTGGCGGCGGTCTTCTTGGCCGGAGCCTTCTTCGCTGCCGTCTTCTTGGCGGGTGCCTTCTTGGCCGGAGCCTTCTTCGCTGCCGTCTTCTTGGCAGGTGCCTTCTTCGCCGCGGTCTTCCGGGCGGGCGCCTTCTTGGCGGCGGTCTTCTTCGCGACCGTCTTCTTGGCGGCGGTCTTCTTGGCTGCCGTCTTCTTGGCGGGGGCCTTCTTGGCCGTCGCCTTCTTCGCTGCTGGGCTCACCGTCGCCTCCTCGGCGTGTTCATCGGGTGGTGAAGTTGTACCAACAACAGCGTCGTTTGTGGAGGTTTTGCGCGCACGCGAAGAAGGTCGCGCGCCACTACTTGGCTGGCTAATGACCTCGTCAACCTTCGCGGAGCCTTGCGAACGTTGACTTTTCTGCCGACTCGCCGTCGGAGTGCCGTCGGTGCTTTCCCGGCGAATGTTCGCGTCGCCGACGAGCGCGAGGTCGATTCCGCGATGCGGCGTGTCGAGTGAGTGCACGGCGAAGCGTCGCGTCTCGCCCACGGTGAGCACGTCGCGAGCAGCGCGCGGCGCGGGGTCGCCCATCAGCTTCAACGGCACGTAGCAGCGCGCGCCGCCGGCGAGCACGTAGGCGCCGTGCGACGAGAACGTCTGCACCTCGCCCTCGAGCGTCGACCCCACCGGGTGCTTGGCGACGAACTCGATGAACGGCAGCGGATCGTTTGCCGGCTCAGAAGGCTTGCGCGGCACCTTCAGCTTCGGCTGCGCCGACGACTGCACGGCGTCCTTCGTGGAGCTGCTGTCGGCGCCGCGCTTGCGACCGCCGCGCTTGCGACGACCACCGCTGTCGGCCTCGGTCGCCGCCGGTGCCGCTGCGGTGCGAGCGCGATCCCTCGGGGCCTTGGCGTCACGGGTGGCCCGCCGGCTGACGGGGCCGCGCACCGGCGTGCGCAGCAGGAAGACCCAGCCGACGCCGGGCACCGGCTTGCCTCCGATGAGGCGTCCCTCGTCGAAGAGCCACGGGTGCACCGCGTGCAGCTCCTGGAACGAGTCGTTCGACAAGACGGTGGCCCCGACCTTGCCGGCGATCTGCAGGATGAACGCGTCGCCGCGGCCGATGGCGCCTGCCGGGGGCGTGACCAGCTCACCGGCGAGGAGCGCCTCCTCGTACTCGGCCCGCTCGGAGGGGTCGATGCGGTTCGGGAACGTGGCGTCGACCACCACGGTCAGCGTCTCGACCTGGTGCTCGGCGAGGAACGCCGTCACGGCGTCGTCGAGCTGCCGGAGGCTCGGGGTCGTGCGCCCTTCGGTCGCGATGTTGGAGCCATCGACGACCACGTGGGACTGGATCATGGGGGAGTGTGTCGCTTCCGTGGAGCCCGCAGGGGAGCGGGGCCGGCGAGGCCGGCGGACCGGGTCGAGCCCAGGGGCGACCCGCATCCCTTCCTGGCGGCGGTCCGAACCGACAGCGCGTCGTGAGCGGTCGGATCCCGGCGGGACAGGGGCGACAGGGCCGTTCCGTGGCTCGTCTGTGGGCGTCAGCCTACGCTCCGGGCGTGAACGGCGGCGCCATCGACCGTGAGGGGGAGTGCACCGAGCTCCTCCAGGCCCTCATCAGGAACGCGTGCGTCAACGACGGCACGGTCGAGTCGGGCGGCGAGGTGCGCAGCGCGGAGCTGCTCACCACGTTCCTCGAGGGGCCCGGTCTCGACCTCGAGACCTACGACGCCGCGCCGGGCCGCAGGAGCCTGGTGGCGCGGATCGAGGGCACCGATCCCGACGCCCCCACGCTGCTGCTCATGGGCCACACCGACGTCGTGCCGGCCAACGTCGACCACTGGCGCCACGACCCGTTCGGTGGCGAGCTGATCGACGGCGAGGTGTGGGGCCGCGGCGCGGTCGACATGCTCAACCTCACCTCGTCGATGGCGGTGGCGATGCGGCGCCTGGCCCGATCGGGCTTCCGCCCCCGGGGCACGCTCGTCTACCTCGCCGTGGCCGACGAGGAGGCGCTCGGCGACTGGGGCGCCGGCCACCTCGTCGAGCACGAGCGCGACGCCGTGCTGGCCGACTACGTGATCACCGAGTCCGGCGGCATCCCGCTGCCGAGCCCGGCGGGCCTGAAGCTGCCGGTGATCGTCGGCGAGAAGGGCACGCTCTGGGGCAAGCTCCGCATCGGGGGCACGGCCGGCCACGGGTCCCAGCCCTACAAGACCGACAACGCGCTGGTCACCGCGGCCGAGGTCGTCCGCCGCCTGGCCGAGTACCGGGGTGAGCCGAAGATCCACGAGGTCTGGCGCCGGTTCATCACCTCGATGGGCTACCCCGACGAGATCACCGAGCCGCTGCTCTCGAAGGAGGGCCTGCCGGCGGTGCTCGACGCGCTCCCTTTGGGCATGGCCCGCCAGTTCCACGCCTGCACGCACACCACGGTCGCCCCGACGGTGATCCACGGCGGGACGAAGATCAACGTGATCCCCGACCTCGTCGAGCTCGAGGT
>CAMFLJ010000389.1 GCA_945957335.1 uncultured Actinomycetes bacterium
CCAGATCGTGGGCCTCGACCTCATCGTCTCGGGGGTCTGGGCCCGCCTCGTGCGCCGCCCCCGCCCGGAGCCGCCCCAGGGCGCCACCGCCACCGGTGCCGTGGCCGGGCCGGTGAGCCGCCTGCTCGCCTACTTCGTCGACATCGCGGCGATCACCTTCGGCTTCAGCGTCCTGACCTCCGTCATCAGCTACCTGGTGCAGCTCTTCTTCGGCGACAAGGTCGACAGCTCGTCCAACAGCTGGGGGTGGCTGTTCGGCCTCGGCTACCTCGTCTTCGCCTTCCTCTACTGGATGGTGGGCCTCACGCTGGTCGGCAGCTCCATCGGCAAGGCCCTGCTCGGCATGCGCGTGGTGCGCATGGACGACACGCCGCTGAAGGGGCGCCAGGCGCTGGTGCGCGTCATCGTCTACCCGTTCAGCTTCATCCTCGGCCTGGGCCTCATGCCCATCGTCACGGCCAAGAGCCACCGGGCGCTGCACGACAAGGCCGCCGGCACCAAGGTCCTCTACGACTGGGGCGACGGCGACCAGTTCTCGAAGTCGCCGCTCACCCGATGGATGCGTGGCCGCTCGCAGGTCGCCGACGCGTGGATCGCCCCGGCCGTGCTGACGACCACCGTCGACACCCCGAGCGCGCCCGCCACCTCGATCGGCTCGTCGGTGCCCGCCGTCGCCTCCACGGGCACGGCCACGACGAACGGCGCCAACGGCACCGCGACGAACGGCACCGCGGCGAACGGCGCGGGCACGTCGGCGAAACCGCCCGCACGCTCCGATCGGTAGCGTGCGCCCGCGTCGGCGAGCCCGCCTGCGGGCCGGCGCCGACGGCCCGCCCCTGTGGCCAAGTGGTAAGGCAGCGGACTTTTAATCCGACGATCCTGGGTTCGATCCCCAGCGGGGGCACGTGTTGATCCACAAGCAGTTCCGATTCGAGGCCGCCCACCACCTGCCCAACGTGCCCGAGGGCCACAAGTGCGCGCGCCTGCACGGCCACTCGTTCCGGGTCACGGTGTGGGTCGAGGGCGAGGTCGGCACCGAGTCGGGCTGGGTCATGGACTTCGCCGACCTGGGCGAGGCGTGGGCCCCCCTGCACGACGCCCTCGACCACCGCTACCTCAACGAGGTCGACGGCCTGGCCAACCCCACCAGCGAGGTGCTCGCGGTGTGGGTGTGGGAGCGCCTGGCGCGGTCGCTGCCGGGCCTCGCCCGCATCGACGTGCACGAGACCTGCACGTCGGGCTGCCGCTACGAGGGCCCCACCGCCTGATCGGGCCGGGCCACGACCGGCCCTGACGCGCGATCCGAGGGGCCCCGGGGCGGGGCCGGCGCTCAGCTGCCGGTGGGGGCGGTGCCGGTGCGGGCCGCCTGCAGGAGCTGCTCCCACTGGGCCATGGTGATCTCGCCGCTCGTGCGGTAGACGACCTTGCCGTCGGCGCCCACCACGATGAAGCCCGGGAACCCGGTCACCCCGAGGGCGGCCCCGGCGTCGCTGTTCTTGTCGTCGAGCAGCGTCGGGACGGTCCACTTCTCCTTGCGCAGCCACGGGCCGGCCGGGAAGTTGGTGCGCTGGTCGGTGTTGGCCGTGGCGATGGCGGTGAGCTTCACGTCGTCGGGCATGCCGTTGGTGTCCAGCCAGTCCTGGATGCGGGGCACCTCGGCCTGGCAGTGCGGGCACCAGTGGGCCACCACGAGGATCACCTGGGGCTTGCCGCCCTCGGGCGAGATCGTGATCTTGGACTCGTCGAAGGTCTGGCCGGCGATGGTCGGGATGGCCTGGCCGATGGCGGTGTCGGTGGCGCCCGGGTCGGGCGAGTCGGGCAGCTTGGTGCCGGTGACGTCGAGCGAGCCGTACTCGAGGCTGCCGTTGGGCACGACCGTGCCACCGCTGGCCGACGCCGAGCCGCCGCTGTTGGAGCCGCTGTCGGAGGACCGGCCGACGAAACCAGCGACCAGAGCGATGGCCACGACCAGCACGCCGAGGCCGATCCAGATCCAGAGGGTGTTGCTGCGGCCGCTGCCGGATGCGGCTCTGACCTTGGCCGAGTGCGAGCTCTGACGGGAGGGCTTGTTGCTCACTGGGTCACTCCTCGATGGCGGACCGCCGGGGGGCGGGCCGGGCGACGAGCAGGAGGACGGTCATCGCGACCATGGCCGACAGGGCCATGAAGGGCAGCGAGACGAAGCCGAACTCCCACACGTAGCGGGTGGTGCACGGTGCCTCGACCGTGCAGAACGATGTGCCGCTCGACGGCGGGTAGGCCTGGATCCACGTGTGGTACACGGCGATCACCATGCCGATGGCGAACACGGGGATGGCGTAGACGCGGATGCCGGCGTCGCGGCGCCACGCCGCGATGCCAAGGATCACGGCGAAGGGGTAGATGGCGATGCGCTGGTACCAGCACAGCTCGCACGGCACGAACGACCAGACCTTCGAGTAGTAGAGCGACCCGAGGGTGGTGACCAGGGCGATCGCCCAGGCCAGGGGCAGGGCCATGCGGCCGATGTCGTCGCGAAGCGGCTCGAGCCGGCCCGGGCGGCCGTGACGGGCCCGGCGCACGAGGGCACCCACCACGAGGGAGATCGCGATCGCCCAGCACAGCAGTGCGAGCACCGCGAAGAAGACCGACATGGTCTTCAGTGGCAGGAGGTCCCTCATGGCCCGGTCATCCTGGCACGGGGACGCCCAGGCGAGCCGTCGGTCACTCGGCGGCGGTCACCACGTCGATGATCCGGGGGTTCCGGTCGAGGGCCCGGATGGCGCCGGCCACCCGCACCGAGGCGATCTCCTGCACGGCGAGGGGCACGGGGGCCGTGGGGGTGAGCTCGACGTGGAGCTGGCCGCCGTTGCGGGTCACCGCCACGTCGGCCACGCGGGGGTCGAGCCCGTGGGCCTCGAGCACCGTGGCGAACGCCACCCGACCGGCGGCCTCGTGGCGCTCCATCGGGGCGTGGGCGGCACCCTCGACCGTCTCGACGAGGTCGTCGCCCTCGCCCACCACGGCGGTGGCGAACGCCGAGAGCGGGCTGCGGCTGGTGTCACCGGCGATCACCAGGGGGATGTGGCGGCGCAAGGCGCAGCGGGCGCCGTCCTCACCGGCGTCGACGTCGGGCGCCACCTCGGGCGCCGGGCCCCGCACGACCACGGCGGCGTCGACGTCGCCCTCGTCGAGCGCTGTCTCTTATACACATCTGACGCTGCCGACGAAGAGGATAGTGGTGG
>CAMFLJ010000390.1 GCA_945957335.1 uncultured Actinomycetes bacterium
TCCTTGGAGTGCACCCGGGTGAACCGGCTGGCGGCCTCGCCGTAGAGCAGGCCCTGGAGCGGCATCGGCAGGGTCGGCGGCGCGTCGGGGCGCTCCCACGCCTTGACCCACTCGGTGCGCAGCTGGCGTGCGGGCTTGCCGGTCATGGACTTCGAGCGCACGAAGTCGCGCGAGCCCGCGGCCAGGAGGTTCTCGGTGACCTCGGGGCTGAGGTCGGCCTCCTCGGTGAGCAGCCAGATCGAGCCGCACCACACGCCCTGGGCGCCGAGGGTCATGGCCGCGGCCATCTGGCGCCCGTCGGCGATGCCGCCGGCGGCGAGCACCGGGACCTGGTCGCCCACGGCGTCGACGATCTGGGGGATCAGCACCATCGTGGAGATCTCGCCGCAGTGGCCGCCGGCCTCGGTGCCCTGGGCCACGACCACGTCGACGCCCATGGCGACCTGGCGCTCGGCGTGCACCGGCGCACCGGCCAGCGCGCCCACCAGCACGCCGCGCTCGTGGGACGCGTCGATCACGTACTGCGGGGGCGGCCCGAGCGCGTTGACGATCATCTTCACCTGCGGATGGGTGAGGCAGAGCTCGACCTGGCTGGGGCCCTCGGCATCGACGTTGAGGCCGGCGGCCTTGCGCACCGGCGCCTCGAGGTCGGCCGGCCGCTCGGGGATGCCGGCCTCGTCGAGCACGTTGGCCACGAACTCGCGGTACTCGTCGGGGATCATCGCCGCCAGGTTCTCCGGGTCGGCCTCCTCGCCGCCGCCCTTGCCCACGTACACCTGGGGCATGGCGAAGTCGACGCCGTAGGGGCGGCCGCTGGTGTGCTCGTCGAGCCAGTCGAGCTCCACGGCCAGGCGCTCGGGCTCGAATGCCAGCGCCCCGAGCACGCCGAACCCGCCGGCGTTGGTGACCGCGGCGACGACGTCGCGGCAGTGGCTGAAGGCGAAGATCGGGAACTCGATCCCGAGCTGGTCGCAGATGGGTGTGCGCACGATGGCCCCCTCGTTGTCGGACGAGGCGGAGCCTACGGCGCGGCGATCGGGCGGGTCAGCGGCCGAAAGGCCCTGCCGCGGTCGGCCCGGTCAGTCCGGCTGGATGCGGTCGCGCAGGGCGTCGACCCAGGCCGCCGCGTTGCGCCGCGACTCCTCGACCTCGCGCCGCACGGCCGGGCCCTGGGCGCCGGCCATGGGGTAGGAGCCGAGGAACTTCACGTCGGCCTGCTTGGCCTTGAGCGAGCGCATGGCGTCGGCCACGACCTCGTCGCTGAGGTGCCCCTCCAGGTCGATGAGGAAGCAGTAGTCGCCGAGGCCCCGGCCGGTGGGCCGCGACTCGAGCTTGGTGAGGTTGATCCCCCGCGCCGCGAACTCCTGGAGGATCGTGAGCAGGCTGCCGGGCTCGTCGGCCCGCTGGAACACGACGATCGAGGTCTTGTCGTGGCCGGTGGCGGCGGGGATGCCCTCGCGGGCCACGAGCACGAAGCGGGTCTCGTTGTTGTCGTGGTCCTCGATGGCGGGGGCGATCACCTCGAGGCCGTAGACCTCGGCCGCCCGGCGGGGGGCGATGGCGGCGCCGTGGGTGTCGTCGCTCTGGCTCAGCATGCGGGCCGCGTCGGCGGTCGAGTTGGAGGCCTCGGTCTCGGCGAGGGCGAGCTCTCGGGCCAGGAACTTGCGGCACTGGGCGAGCGCGTGGGGATAGGACCACACGCGGGTGATCTGGTCGAGGGTCGTGCCCGGTCGGGCCATGAGGTCGAGGTGCACCGGCAGCACGACCTCGCGCTCGATGAGCAGGTCGACGTCGAAGGCCAGGGTGTCCTGGTTGACGTTCACCGTGCCCTCGATGGCGTTCTCGATGGCGATGAAGCCGTAGTCGACGTCGCCCGCCTCGACCGCGGTGAGGATGGCCGAGAACGACGGCATCGGCACGAGCTTGGCCTGGGCCAGGTCGGGCTGGGTGAGCAGCGCCTGCTCGGTGAACGTGCCCACCGGCCCGAGGAAGGCGATGGTGCGCGACGGCCAGTCGACGCCGGCGGCCGAGGAGGTGGGGGAGGCGCTCACGACCGCCGAGCCTACGGCCTGCCCACCCCGGCTCAGTCGACCGATTCGAGGCGCAGGGGGGTGGTGACCACGAGGCGGAAGCGGCCGCGGCCGGTCTTCTCGATGCGCACCGGTGCGTCGCGCTCGTCGAGGCGTCGCTTGAGCAGGATCAGGCGGCTCTCGAAGTTGTCGCGGAACTCGGGCAGCTCGAGCGACGGGTCGAGGCGCACCTCGCGGTTGGTGAACTCGGTGCGGCCGTCGGCGGCGTGGGCCTGGAGCAGCGCCCACAGGATGCGCCCGGCCACGCCCTTGATCAGGTAGTCGCCCTCGAGGAACGTGCTGCCGTCCACGGCGAAGTAGCGGACGTGCGTGGTCGCTCGGGTCGCCATCGCCCGCTGCGGTGGCGTGGCGACAGCAGGGTCCGTGGCGACGTCGGAGCGCGCCCGGGACCGCTCGATCTCGATGGCCCCGCCGATCATCGTGGCCACGATCTCCAACCGGTTCTGGTCGGCCTCGTCGAACGAGACGCGCTCCTCGCTCTCCACCATGAGCACCCCCACCAGCTGGCCGAGCGCCTGTGCCGGCGCGGCGAGCTGGCTCTGGGCGAAGGGCAGGCCCGGGAGCGGGATCTCACGGCCCGGCGCGAGGCCGTCGAGGTCGCCGATGGCCTGGCTCACCGAGCGGGCGTACTTCGCCATCTGGCCGAGGCCACCGACCCGGATCGAGCGGCAGCGCGCCGCGGCCATCCCGGCCACGCCCTCGCCGACCACGACCTCGGAGCCGACGCCCTGGGACTCGTAGCCGTGGCTGGCGATCGTGTAGAGGCGGGAGCCCTGCTCGTCGGCCAGGAGCAGGATGCTGTGCGTGTAGCCGAACAGCTCGGCCAGCCCCCGGACGACGGTGCTCACGAGCGTGTCCAGGTCGGCCGACCGGCTCACCCGCCGGGTCAGCTCGGCCAGGCGCTCGGCGTCCTCGGAGACATCCGGCCTGCCCGCGCGCACCTCGACGGCGGGCTGCTCGGTGGCGAGCGTCCGGCGCCGCTCGATCGCGCCGACCCGGTAGATGTCGGCGGTCCGGAGCTGGAAGACCCCCTCCATGCCGTGGAGCGCCGCGGCCTCGGCGACGTCGTCGCGCAGCCGATCGAAGACCGGTCCTCGGCGTTCGGTCCGCTCGTAGGTCAGCGAGAGGCGGAAC
>CAMFLJ010000391.1 GCA_945957335.1 uncultured Actinomycetes bacterium
ACGTCATTCCCTGCCTCTACCGGGTCATCTGGCTCTCCGAGAACCAGCCCGAGCTTCTCGAACGCGCCGACCGCATCGCGGAGGTGCACGGTTATCTGGTGTTCCGGCTCACGGGCCGCTGGGCTTCGTCGACCGCCTCGGCCGACCCGACGGGCATGCTGGACATGCGCCGCCTCGACTGGTCCGACGAGATCCTCGAGGCCGTGCAGCGGCCGGGCGACCCGCTCCTCGCCCCCTGAGCTGGGCCCCGGACGCGCACCGTCCCGGGCCGAGGGCCCGGGACGGTGACGACAGGGCGTGCAGTCGGGCCCCGGGGGGGCCCGACGGACGGGTGCTACGCGGGGCAGGCGATCTCCAGCACGGCCGGCGGGTAGCCGGCGCTGGCGCCGCCACAGGCCTTGGTGCCGAGGTCCTTCCAGCTCGCGCCGTCGGCCTGGAGCAGCGCGGTGGTGTCGGCGCCGCCCGACGTGCCGGCCACGCCGGCGTAGCCCTCGCTGCAGGCGTAGTTGGTGATCTCGGTGCCGGCGGGCAGGGCCTTGGCCAGCGCGGTGGCGGTGCACGGCGCGTTGGCGGGGGTGGTCGTCGAGGTGGTCGAGCTGGTGCCGCTCGAGGTGCACACCTTCTGCTTGTTGGCCACCGCCTGGGCCAGGGCGGCCTTGGTCTCGGGGCCGAGCTCGCCGTCGACGGTGAGCCCGTCACCGGCCTGGAAGGCCAGGATGGCGGCGTCGGTCTCGGGGCCGAAGATGCCGTCGATCTTGCCCGAGTAGCAGCCCACGTCGGCCAGCTCCTGCTGGACGGCCTTGTTCACCACGACGACGCGCACGGTGGCGCCACCGGTGGTCGTGGCGGTGGTGGCCACGGTCGTGGTGGTCGAGCTCTCGCTCTTGTCGTCCTTGCCGCAGCCGGCGGCGACGAGCAGGGCGACGCCGACGACGGCGATGGCGAAGCGGGCGGGTCGGGTGATGCGCACGTGAGGCTCCTCCTCAAGACGGGGAGCACGCAACGTAGTCGGGCCCCCTTCCCCGGCCGCGGACCGTGCCGCCGCCTGCGGTGAGGTCAGACCGACGTCAGGTGGGTCGGGAGGAAGGACGGGCGAGCGTCAGGAGGAAGTCGCCGTCGGGGTCGGTCCACCCCGCGACCACGGCGAAGCCGGCAGCGGCGAGCTCGTCGCCCACCTGCTCGGGGCGGAACTTCGACGAGATCTCGGTGTGGAGCTCCTCGCCCTCGGTGAAGGTCACGTCGAGGTCGAGCGCGGCCAGCCGGGCGCTCACCGGGCGGGTGGCCCGCAGGCGCATCTCGATCCAGGCGTTCTGCGGGTCCCAGAGGGCGACGTGGTCGAACGCGGCCGGGTCGAGGTCGCCGTCGAGCTCGGCGTTGAGCACCGCCAGCACGTTGCGGTTGAACTCGGCGGTGACGCCGGCTGCGTCGTCGTAGGCCGCGACCAGCCGGGCCGGGTCCTTCACCAGGTCGGTGCCGAGGAGCAGGTGGTCGTCGGGACCGGTCACGGCCGCCAGGTCGGCCAGGAACCGCGCCCGCTGGGCCGGGTCGAGGTTGCCGATGGTCGAGCCGAGGAACGCCACCAGGCGGCCACCCGGCGCCGACGGGATCGTGCCCAGGTGCCGGTGGAAGTCGCCCACTACGGCGTGCACCTCGCAGCCGTAGGTGGCGGCGATGTCGGCGGCCGCCGCCGTGAGCACCTCCTCGCTCACGTCGAAGGGCACCATGCGCTCGAGCAGCCCGGCCTGCTGCATGGCGTCGAGGAGCAGGCGGGTCTTCTCCGAGGTGCCCGAACCGAGCTCGACCAGCGTGCGGGCCCCTGCGGCGGCCACGATCTCGTCGGCGTGGAGCTGCAGGATCCGGCGCTCGGCCCGCGTCGGGTAGTACTCGGGGAGCCGGGTGATCTCGTCGAAGAGGATGCTCCCCCGCTCGTCGTAGAACCACACCGGCGGGAGGTGCTTGGCGGGCGCGGTGAGGCCCGAGCGCACGTCGTGCTCCATCGCCCGACGACGGTCGTCGGGGCCGATGTGGGCCTCGACGGTGATCGACGGCGTGACCGCGTCGGCGCTACTGGTCACGGGCCAGCCGCAGGCCGCTGAACACCCAGCGCGACGCCGACGGGAAGAAGTTGCGGTAGGTCGCCCGGGCGTGGCCCGGGGGCGTCGCCGAGCAGCCGCCGCGCAGCACGTGCTGGTTCACCATGAACTTGCCGTTGTACTCGCCGACGGCACCGGCGGCGGGCCGGAACCCCGGGTACGGGAGGTAGGCGGAGGCGGTCCACTCCCACACCTGGCCGAGGACCAGCGGCGAGGACACCTCGGACGGGGTGACCGGCTCGAGGCCGTGGTGGCCGTCGGAGGGAGCGGGCCAGGCGTCGGGGCGGGCGGCGACGACGGCCTCCCACTCCTGCTCGGTGGGCAGGCGCGCGCCGGCCCAGCGGGCGAAGGCGTCGGCCTCGAAGTGGCTCACGTGGCTGACCGGGCGGTCGGGATCGACGGGCTCGACGCCGTGGAGGGTGTGAACCGTCCAGGTGTCGCCGTCGCGCCGCCAGTAGAGCGGGGACTCCCAGCCCTGGGCACCCACCGTCGACCACCCCTCGGAGAGCCACAGCTCGGGCCGGGCGTAGCCGTCGTCGGCCATGAAGGCGAGCCACTCGCCGCAGGTGACGGGCCGGTCGGCGAGCACGAAGGGCACCAGCTGGGTGGTGTGGCGGGGCGACTCGTTGTCGAACGAGAAGCCCTCACCGGCGTGGCCGACCTCGACGGGCCCGCCCTCGTGGGCCACCCAGCCGGCGGGCCGGGCGACCGACGGGGCCGGCGGCCGCTCGTCGTACACCGGCCGCAGCGGGTTGGCCCCGAGCACGTGCTTGATGTCCATGAGCAGCAGCTCCTGGTGCTGCTCCTCGTGGTGGAGGCCGAGCTCGACGAGCGCCGCCACCTCGTCAGGGGCGCCGTCGGCGAGGAACGCCCGCACCTCGGCGTCGACGTGGGCGCGGTAGCGGGCGATCTGGTCGATGCCGGGGCGGGTGATGAGACCCCGCTCGGGACGGGCGTGGCGCTCGCCGAGGGCCTCGTAGTACGAGTTGAAGAGGTAGTGGAAGTCGGGGTCGTAGGGCTCGTGGCCGGGCCGGTGGTGGCCGATCACGAACGCCTCGAAGAACCAGGTGGTGTGGTCCCGGTGCCACTTGGTGGGGCTCACGTCGGGCATCGACTGCACGGTCTGGTCCT
>CAMFLJ010000392.1 GCA_945957335.1 uncultured Actinomycetes bacterium
CCCACCCCCACAATCCTCTTCGTCGGCAGCGTCAGATGTGTATAAGAGACAGGCGGTGCGCCGACCGATCGAGACCGAGGCGTCGGTGGTGACGCCGGCGGTGTCCATCGGGGTCGCCCTGAGCGGCGACGGAGCCACCCCCGCCCGCCTCCTCCACGACGCCGACCTCGCCGTCTACGAGGCGAAGGCCCTCGGGTCGGGCGCCATCGAGGTCTGCACCGACGTGCTGCGCCGGGCGAGCGACGACCGCCAGTCGGTGGAGGTCGAGCTCCGCGATGCCATCGAGACCGACCGCCTCCGGCTGCACTTCCAGCCGATCGTCGCGGCGGGCGACGAGCGACCGGTCTCCGTCGAGGCGCTGGTCCGCTGGCCCGAGGGCCTCGTCCCGCAGCGCACGCCCGGTGACTTCGTGGCCGTGGCCGAGCGCAGCGACCTCATCGTCCAGCTCGACCGGTGGGTCATCGAGCGGACGATCGCCGTGCTGGGCGAGAGCGAGACGCCGCTCGGCCGCATGGGCGCCGCCGCATCGGTGAACCTGAGCGCCCGCCACGCCTCGACGCGGCCCTTCGCCGCCCCGATCCTCGAGTCGCTCGACCGCCATGCGGTGGCACCCCACCGGTTGGTGGTGGAGCTCACCGAGAGCGCGCTCCTCGCCGACGTCGACCACGTGGTGTCGCAGCTGCGGCAGCTCCGCGACCGTGGCGTGCGGGTGGCCATCGACGACTTCGGCACGGGCTACACGTCGCTCTCGCTCCTCCACCGCCTGCCGGTCGACACGCTGAAGCTCGACCGGGCCATGACGGCCCAGCTGGCCCGACCCGAGGTCGCCGCGGTGGTGCGCCTGATCGTCGACACGGCGCACCTGATCGGGATGAGCGTGGTGGCCGAGGGCGTGGAGACCCGTCGGCAGGCCGACGAGCTCGTCGAGCTCGGTGTCGACCTGCTGCAGGGCTTCCTGTTCGCCCACCCGATGCCGCTGGCGGACCTGCCCGCGATGGAGCCACCTGTCGGTGCTCCTCGGGCGACCTGAGCTCAGTTCGGCACGCGGACGAGGATCTCGCCGTGGGGAACGGCGAACCAGCCGTCGGGGTGCTCGGCCCACCGGTGCCAGCCGTCGGCCATCGCCTGCAGCTCGTCGGCCTCGGCGATCCCGAGGTCGAGCGCCCGCTCGGCGAGCGGCGAGGACGTGCTGCGGTCGGCCCACAGCCCGCCCCACCAGGCCCGGTCGTCGGGCTCGGCGAAGCACCAGGCCGTGGCCGTGGCGGTGACGTCGTGCAGCCCGGCGGCGTGGGCCCACGCCACCAGGTGGCGCCCGCCGTTCGCCTCGCCGGCGTTGGCCCGGGTGACGGCGGTGTACATCGCCCGCCACGCGTCGAGCGCGGGGTCGGCCGGGTACCAGGAGAAGGCGCCGTAGTCGCCGTCGCGAGCGGCGACGAGACCGCCGGGGCGCGTCACGCGGGCCATCTCGGCCAGGGCAGCCGGCGGGTCGGCCAGGTGCTGGAGCACCTGGTGGGCGTGGACGACGTCGAAGGTTCCGTCGTCGTAGGGCAGGGCGTAGACGTCGGCCACCTCGAACGAGACGTCGGGCTGGGAGGCGGCGTAGGCGTCGGTGGCCATGGCGACGGCCTCGGCGGAGGCGTCGATGCCGGCCACCCGTCCCGGCGCGACCCGCCCGGCCAGGTCGACGGTGATGTTGCCCGGCCCGCACCCGACGTCGAGCAACGAGGTGCCCGGCGCCAGGTGGGGCAGCAGGTACGCCGCGGAGTTCTCGGCCGTTCGCCAGCGGTGCGACCGCATGACGGGCTCGACGTGGCCGTGGGTGTAGCGCTCGGTGCTCATGGATCGAGCATGCGGCCGGCCGCTTCATAAGGCAAACAGCGAGTGCTTATCGATGTCATAAGCTCGATGCATGTCGTCGTCGGAGCAGCTGCGCACGTTCGTGGCGGTCTACCGCGCCGGATCGGTCACCAACGGCGCCCGGCAGCGCCTCGTCTCGCAGCCCGCCGCCAGCCAGCAGCTGGCCGCGCTGGAGCGGGCCGTCGGCGGGGCCCTGTTCACCCGCGTGGCGGGCGGCGTCGAGCCGACGTCGAGGGGTCGGGAGCTCTACGCCGAGGTGGCACCGCTGCTCGACGGCCTCGAGCCGATCCTCTCGGGCCTGGACGGCGGCCACGTCGAGGCACCTCGCGCGCCGGTCCGCGTGGCCAGCACCGCCGAGCACTTCGCGGCCCGTGTCCTCCCCGCGCTCGCCGACCTCGACGTGGCGGTGTCGGCCCGCTTCGGCGACACCGACGAGGTGCTGCGGCTGCTGGAGGCGGGGGAGGTCGACATCGCCCTGGCCCCGACGCCGCCCCGACGGCGGCAGCTCGTCGCGACCCCGGTCGGCAGCGAGGGGTTCACCCTGGTGGTGGGCGCGACCGTGGCCCCGCGTCGGCGACTGCGCTCGCTCGACGCCGTCGGCGAGTGGCTCGCCGGCCGGCCGTGGGTGGCCTACAGCCACGAGCTTCCGATCACCCGCCGGTTCTGGCAGCAGGCGTTCGGTCGATCGTTCGCCGCCGACCTGCGCCTCGCCGCGCCCGACCTGCGCGTGGTGGCCGGCGCGGTCGCCGCAGGGATGGGCACCAGCCTCCTGCCGAGCTTCGTGGTGGCCGACCTGCTGGCTGCGGGGTCGGTCGTCGAGCTGGTCGACGTGGCCGGCGTGGTGGCCCCCCAACCGTGGTTCGCCGCGACCTCGTCCCTCGGGGGTGGCCGGCCGGAGGTCGCCATGGTGCTGTCGGCCCTGTCCGCCCGACCCTGAAGACCGCAGCAAGGAGAGTCGGGCTCCGCGGCGACATCGGCGCCGCCCTCCGCCATACTCCTCGCCGTGGGTGTGGGGAGCGAGACGAACGGTGGGCTGAGCGACGACCTGCCGGCCACGGTCGACGAGGTGATCGGCGGGTTGGTCGACCACCTGCCCGAGCTCATCGTGCTGGTCGACGAGGACGGCGGCATCCTCTGGTTCAACCTCACCGCGGAGGGAGTCCTCGGCTGGCGCCGCGACGAGTGGGTCGGCCGCAACATCATCGAGATCCTCCACCCCGACGACGCCGTGCGGGCGTCCGAGCTGCTCGTCAGCGCCCGGGCCACCGGACCCGGCGCCAAGGAGCCGGTGCTCTACCGGTTGGCCTCGGTGCACGACTGGGTCGACCTCGAGGCCGTGGCCTCGGTGGTGCGCCTCGAG